>NZ_JBSGFQ010000005.1:0-233342 GCF_053603495.1 Nonomuraea sp. NPDC004186
ATGACCTGGCCCAGCTCGCCCCCCCCCCCGGCCGCCGCCAGCCGCAGCTCCCCCGCCGCCCTGACCTGCGTCTCGGCCAGCCCCTGGGCCATCTCCAGCCCGGCCGCCCGCACCGCGATCAGGGCCAGGTCGTGGCCGAGGGAGTCGTGCATCTGCCGCGCGATCCTGGCCCGCTCGCGCAGCCGCGCCTGCGCCTCGGCGGCCAGCCTCGCCTGCGTGCGCCCCTGCAGCAGCCTGCGCCTGAGCAGCCCCAGCAGGTACGGCACCACGTACGTGCCGAGCAGCGCGGTCACCATGGACACCCACAGAGCGAGGTCGCCGCCCTTGGCCAGCACCACGCCCACGCCGACGGCCGAGATCAGGCAGAACGCCAGCGGCGCGGGCCAGAGCACGGCCAGGCGCCGCCCGGTGAGGTAGGCGTACCACATGATGAACGGCGAGCTGGCCAGCAGCGGCAGGATCTTCACGTTGCGCCTGGGCAGCAGCCAGCTCAGGTCCACGGTCGCGAACCCCTCGCTGAACTGCCACGGCCCCAGCGGCAACAGCAGCACCAGCGCGGCCAGCGGCCAGCGGCGGCCCACCAGCACCGCGACCGCGGCCAGCCCGAGCCTGGGCAGGCTCACCATGGCGAAGGCGGCCGGATCCACGAACGGGTCGGGGCCCATGGCCGCCACGAAGATGCCGAGCACGGCCCAGAGCAGCAGGTCGTAGACCACCTGGCGGCGGCTCTCCCGGCGAAGACGTCTCACCGGACCGACGGTAGCCGCCTCCCGCGCCCGCGGATGCCGCCGGAAGTCAGCCGGCGACCCTGACGAAAGTCAGGGTAGGGCGGCGCCCCCTGCCGCGGTAGAGCTAGCACCACCCCGAAAGCGCCTACCTCCACTCCTGTTTCGGCCTGCGGAAACCGGTTTGATCGATGGGTGTCACCCGGAGGTCGGAACCGAGCCCCCGACGAAAGTAGGGGGCGGTGCGTGCCGATCGTCCGATGTGCCGTGACCTGCGGAGTTTCTACCTTCATGGGGTACCGGCCCTGATCCGCATAAGGGATGGGTCCGCGTTCGACCCGGGGCATCCCCGATGTCCCGGGCCGTGCCACGCAGACACGCTGTGTGGGTGCCCTAACGATCGGAGTGAACACTCATGTCGCATGCCATTCTCGACCTGGTCCAGCAGGTGATGTCATCACCTTGGTTATACGCGGCGCTGTTCGGGCTCGCGCTGCTCGACGGGTTCTTCCCGATCGTGCCGGCCGAGACGTCAGTGATCACCGCCGCGGTGTTCGCCGCCTCCGGCGAGACGAACCTGGCCCTGGTCATCGTGGCGGCGGCCCTGGGTGCCTTCGCCGGTGACCACATCTCCTACCTGATCGGCAACAAGTCGGCAGGCAGGCTGCGGAACAAGAAGGCGTTCGTCTGGGCCCGCGACACGCTGGCCGAGCGGGGCGGCCTCGTCCTCGTGGTGGCCAGGTACATCCCCGGCGGTCGCACCGCGACCACGCTGACCATGGGCGCCGTACGGCATCCGCTGCGCTCGTTCACGTTCTTCGACGCGATCGCGGCGAGCTCGTGGGCGGTGTACTCGGGGCTGATCGGCTTCTTCGGCGGCATGGCCTTCGAGAACGACCCGATCAAGGGCCTGCTCCTCGGCCTGGGCATCGCGGTGTCCATCACCGCGCTCGTCGAGCTCGTGAGATGGCTCAGGAAGCGACGCGCCATCCAGGCTTCCCCAGAACGTCTTCCCGCGGACACGTCCGTTTGACCCTGTCTGGCAACCATCCGTCTGAAAGGAGTGCGAAATGACTGTGCTGGCCGCGGCGATCGCCCTGGTCGGTTCGCTGTTCTTCGCGCTCGGAGCCGCTCTGCAGCAGTTCGAAGCAGCCGGGTCGGCCAAACCGGGGCTGCTCGCCCTACTGCGGAAACCGCGCTGGCTGATCGGCGGCGCGTCCATTCTGACGGGTGGTGGCCTGCACATCGTGGCACTCGGGCTCGGGCCGCTGACCGTCGTCCAGCCGATGGGCGTGGCGAGCCTGCTGTTCGCCCTGCCCCTCGCCGCCGCGCTGCACGGCCGCAAGCCCTCCCCCAAGGAGCTGGCGGCCGCGGGTGTGGTGGCGGCCGGGCTGGTCGGGCTCGTCCTGCTGGTCCCCAACTCGGAAGGTCCCACCTACCTCGGCCCGGACGGAGTGCTCACCCTGCTCGGCGTGGCCGGAGTCGCGGCGGTCCTGCTGTGGGCCGCCTCGCGGGCGGCCTCACCGGCGGGCCGGGCCGCCCTGCTCGCGACCAGCTCGGGCGTGCTCTACGGCGCGACGGCCACGCTCATGCGCGTGCTGCTGGACGGCACCTGGAACTGGTGGTACGTGCTGGCGCTGCCGGTGCCCCTGCTGCTGGCGCTGGTGATGCTCCAGCGGGCCTACGCGGTCGGGCACTTCGGCGTCTCGTTCGCCTCGCTCCAGATCGCCGACCCGCTGACCGCGGTGGCGTTCGGCGCGCTGCTGCTCGGCGAGCCGGTGCCGACCGGCATCGTGCCGGTCGCGGCGGCGCTCCTGACCGCCGCCGGGACCGTCGCGCTGGCCCGCACCAGCCCGCTGGAGTCCCGCAACAATCCCCCGACTCATTCCCCTTTGTGAAACCGGAGTCACTTCCATGGCCATGCCCCTGCGTTCTCTCCCCCAGATCGCCGAGACCGCCCCCACCCCCGCCCCTGAGCGGCCGCGCCGGATCCTGATCTCGACCGACACCTACCCACCGGACGTCAACGGCGCCGCCTACTTCACCCACCGCCTGGCCACCGGCCTGGCCGCGCGCGGCAACGAGGTGCACGTGGTCTGCCAGTCGGACGTGGGCCCGCCCACCGCCGACGTCGTGGACGACGTGATCGTGCACCGCCTGCGCTCCGCGCCGATACTGGTCCACCCCACGATGCGGTTCACGGTGCCGGCCAGGCTCGACCGGCTGATCGCCGGCATCCGCCCCGACGTGCTGCACGCCCAGGGCCACTTCGTGGTCGGCAGGGCCGCCATCGCCGCCGCCCGGCGCGCGGACGTCCCCATCGTGGCCACCAACCACTTCATGCCCGACAACCTCTTCCAGTTCTGCCACATCCCCGAGCGGCTGCGGGTCAAGGCCGGCCGGCTCGCCTGGCGCGACTTCAGCCGGATCTTCAACCGCGCCGACCGCATCACCACCCCGACCCCGCTGGCCGCCAAGCTGCTGGCCGACCAGGGCTTCGGCCGCGAGGTGGAGGCGGTCTCCTGCGGGATCGACCTGACCAGGTTCCACCCGCGCGCCGAACCCAAGGCGTGGGCGCGCAAGCTGTTCGACCTGCCCGACAGGCCGACCATCCTGTTCGTCGGCCGCCTGGACGAGGAGAAGCGCCTGGACGAGATCGTCCGCGCGCTGCCGCTCGTGCTGAACCGGACCGACGCCCAGGCGGTGTTCGTCGGCCGCGGCAACCAGCGCGCGGAGCTGGAGCGGCTGGCCGCCCGCATCGGCGTCGGCGAGCGGGTCTCCTTCCTGGGCTTCGTGCCCGACGAGCTCATGCCCCAGACGTTCGCCGCCGCCGACGTGTTCGCCATGCCGGGCATCGCCGAGCTGCAGAGCATCGCCACGCTGGAGGCCATGGCCATGGGGCTGCCCGTGGTGGCCGCCGACGCGATGGCGCTGCCGCACCTGGTGGACGAGAACGGATACCTGTTCCAGCCGGGCGACGTGATCTCGCTGGCCAGGCACCTGACGAACATTCTCACCGACGACGACCTGCGGGCCCGGCTCGGCAAGACCAGCAGGGAGCTGGCGCTCACCCACGATGACCGGTCGTCGCTGGCCCGGTTCGAGCAGATCTACGATGAGGTGGCCCGATGACCCCAGTCCAAAGCGCCTGGGGCGCTGTCTCCGGCACGGTGGTGTCCGTGTGCGCTCTGGCGTACGCGCAGGTCGCCCTGCCGACGCAGCCGCTGCTCAGCGACTACGCGCTGGTCTCCGGCGGGCTCGTGCCCGTCCTCGTGGGGATGCTGGCACTGGCGGGGGCGTGCCTGTGTCTCGCGTACGGGCTGGCGGCGAGCGACCCGGCGCGCACCGCGGCCACCAGGGTGCTGCTGCTGGCGGGGGCGGCGGGGCTGATGATGAGCGCGATCTTCCCCACGGACCCCGGCAACTCGCAGGTCGGTTCGCTGACCGGCGAGATCCACCGGTGGGCGGCGGCCGTCGTGTTCACCTCGCTGCCGGTCGCCGGCTGGACCCTGGCCAGGGGCCGGGAGGCGGCGCCTCTGTGGAACGCGGTCCGGGCCCTGAGCGTGACCTCGGCGGCCATGCTGGCCTTCTACCTGGCGGCCCACCCGGCCTCGATCACCTCGCCGCTGATCGGCGGTGCCGGCTACTACGGCCCGCTGGAGCGGGGCGTGGTGCTGGCCGAGATGGCGCTGCTCGTCGCCATGGCGCTGGTGTCGGTCGCGAAGCGGCCCGCCGTGCGCACCCAGCCCGTCCCGGCCGAGCCCGAACGCCCCGAGCGGACAGACCGCCTGGCGGCCTGATGCCCCCACCCTTCGACCCGCGACGAAATGACGCCGTTCTAGCGTGGAACCATGCTCATCACACGCCACTCAGCCGCTGAGGCGGTGCTCGCCGACCCGAGGTACGTGCCGCCTCCCGTACGACAGGACGCCGAGGAGGGCACGCTGGCCTGGCTCCGCGCCCAGGTGTCGAGGTTCAGCACCGGAGAGACGCACGCCGGGCGGCGCCGCCTGCTGGAGGAGCGGCTGGCCGCCCTTGACCCCGCCGAGCTGAGAACGGCGGCCAGGGCCATGACCCTGGAGCGGGGCGGAGACTGGCGGGGCGTCCCCACGGCCGTGCTCGGCGCCGCGCTGGGCGTGAAGGACACGGGCGCCGTGGCCGCCGCCGCGACCGGCTACCTGTCCGGCGAGGAGAGCCCGGAGGCCGACGCCTCCGTCGCCGAGCTGCTCGAACAGGCCACCATCCCCGAGATCACCCTGCTGCTGCAGGGGCACGCCGCCACGGAGGCGCTCATCGAGAACGCCCTCGGGCACGCCGGACCCGGCGCCGACCCCGAGGCGCTGCTGCACGAGACGCTCAGGCAGGACCCGCCGCTCAAGGCCACCCGCAGGCTCGACACGCGGACCGGCGACGAGGTGACCATCGACCTGGTGTCGGCCAACCGCGACCCTGACGTGTTCGCCGATCCCGACCGGTTCGACCTCTCGCGCGGCCGTGCCCCCCATCTGACCTTCGGCCACGGCGTGCGCCCCTGCCCCGGGCCCGCCCACGCGCTCGCGCTGGCCGCGGGCGTGCTCGAAGCCCTTCTCGACGTGAGCCGCTCATGAACTTCCACGACCTGCACCGCCCCGGCGACCCCCTGCTGCTGCCGAACGCCTGGGACTACGGCTCGGCCGCCCTCCTGGCCCGGGAGGGCTTCCCGGCGATCGGCACGACCAGCCTCGGCGTGGCCGCCGCGTACGGCAGACCGGACGCGGCCGGCGCCACCAGGGCGGAGACCATCGAACTGGCCGAATCGATCAAGGACCTGGGCGTCATGGTCACCGTCGACATCGAGGGCGGCTTCAGCGACGACCCCGGCGAGGTGTCCGACCTGGTCGCTGGCCTCGCCGCGCTCGGAGTCGCGGGGATCAACCTGGAGGACGGCCGACCCGACGGCACGCTGCGCCCGATCGAGCTGCACCGGCGGATCATCGAGGCGGCCAAGGGCCACGGCGTGTTCGTCAACGCCCGTACGGACACGTACTGGCTGAAGACCGGCGACACGCGGGAACGGGTGGCCGCCTACGGCCACGCCGACGGGATCTTCGTGCCCGGCATGAGCGATCTGCGCGAGATCGCCGAGGTGGCCGCGAGCACGCCGCTCCCCCTCAACGTCCTCTACCAGCCGGACGGCCCCACGCTCCCCCAGCTCGCCGAGGCCGGCGTGGCCAGGGTGAGCACCGGGTCGCTGCTGTACCGGGCCGCGCTCCACGGGGCGCTCGCGGCGGTGTCCGCCGCCCAGGGCAGGCAGGCCCCTCCGCTGCCGACCTACGCGGAGATCGCCGCGCTGCTGCCGCAACCGCGATAATCGACGCATGCGCTTCCAGATCCTCGGGCCCACCAGCGCGCTGGACGAGGACGGCGAGCCGGTCGCGCTCGGCGGTCCCCGGGTGCGCGCGCTGCTGACGCTGCTCGCCCTGCACGCCGGTCGCATCGTCGGCGGCGAGCAGCTCGTGGACGGCATGTACGGCCCGAGACCGCCCGAGGGCGTGGCCAACGCGCTGCAGTCGCAGGTCTCCAGGCTGCGCCGGGCGCTGGGCAGGGACCTGGTGGAGTTCCATCCGGCGGGATACCGGCTGGTGGCCGACCCTCAGGACGTGGACGCGCGCAGGTTCGAGCTGCTGACGCAGCAGGGCAGGCAGGCCCTCGCCGGCGGTGATCCCGGCCGGGCGGCCACGCTCCTGCGCGAGGCGCTCGAGCTGTGGCGGGGCGCGCCGCTGTCCGACGCCCCGCACGCCGAGGCCGCCGCGGCGGCGCTGGCCGAGCTGCGGCTGGCCGCCACCGAGGACCGCGTGCAGGCCGACCTCGACCTGGGCCGGCATCGCGAGCTGGTCGCCGAGCTGAGCCAGCTCGCCGCCGCCCACCCGCTGCGCGAGCGGCTGCGCGCCCTGCTCATGCGTGCCCTCTACGGCAGCGGCCGGCAGGCCGAGGCGTTGACCGTCTACGACGAGGCCAGGAAGATCCTGGACGAGGAGCTCGGCGTCGAGCCGGGGGCCGAGCTGGCCGCCGCCCACCTGGCCGTGCTCAGGGCCGACCCGGCGCTCGGCGCCCCCGCTCCCGACACCGCCCCCGCGCCCCGGCGGCAGGGCCTGCGCGCCCAGCTCACCAGCTTCGTCGGCAGGGCCGAGGAGATCGAGCAGGTGGCCGCCAGGCTGCGGACCAACCGGCTCGTCACGCTGATCGGGCCCGGCGGCGCGGGCAAGACGCGACTGGCGACCGAGGCGGCCGACCAGGAGCCCGGCGACGTGTGCTTCGTGGAGCTCGCGCCGGTCTCCGAGGACGCCGGCGTGCCGGGGGCCGTCCTGTCCGCCCTGGACATCCGCGACGCCCCGCCCACCCCCGACCGGCTCACCGTCGACCCGGCCACCCGGCTCGTCACCGCGCTGGCCGGCCGCAGGCTGCTCCTGGTCCTGGACAACTGCGAACACGTCATCGCGGCCACCGCCGACCTGGCCGACCTGCTGCTGGCCTCCTGCCCCGAGCTGCGCGTGCTGGTGACCGGGCGCGAGGCGCTCGGCATCACCGGCGAGTCGATCCTGCCCGTGGCGCCGCTGCGGCTCCCGCCCCCCGAGACCGGCAGCCCCCTGGACTATCCGGCGGTCCGGCTGTTCGCCGACCGCGCCGCCGCCGTACGGCCTGGTTTCGCCGTCGACGCGGGCAACGCCGCGGCGGTCGTACGCATCTGCCGGGCACTCGACGGGCTGCCGCTGGCCATCGAGCTGGCCGCGGCGCGGCTGCGCACCCTGCCGGTGGCCGACGTCGCGGCCCGGCTCGACGACCGGTTCAGGCTGCTGACCAGGGGCAGCCGTACGGCGCTGCCCCGGCACCAGACGCTGCACGCGGTCGTCGCGTGGAGCTGGGACCTGCTGGACGAGAGCGAGCAGCGGCTGGCCAGGCGGCTGAGCGTGTTCGTCGGCGGCGCACGGCCGGAGGCGGCCGAGCAGGTGTGCGGGTTGCCCGAGGACGTGCTCTTCTCGCTGGCGGAGAAGTCGCTGGTGGAGTTCGTGGGCGGCCGTTTCCGGATGCTGGAGACGATCAGGGCGTTCTGCGCGGAACGACTGGTGGAGTCGGGCGAGGCCGAGTCGATCTCCGAGGCGCACGCCCGCTACTGCCTCGACCTGGTCATGACGGCCGACCCGTTGCTGCGCACCGCTGAGCAACTGGAGTGGCTGGTCCGGCTCGACGAGGAGAGCGACGAGCTCGACGCGGCGATCCGCTGGGCGACCGCGTCCGGGCAGCCGGAGCTGGGGTTGCGGCTGCTGGCCAACTGCGGCTGCTACTGGTGGATGCGCGGCAACCGCATCACCAGCGCCCATCTGGCCGCCGACCTCATGGCCGCGCTCGGCTTCCGGCATCCGCCGGGCATGGAGGAGGAGTACGTCATGTGCGTGCTCATCAGGGCCTGGACCGGCGGCATCGACGAGGAGCTGCGCGCGCGGCTCGCGGAGGCGCGGCAGCTGCTGCCGACGTACAACCTGCCGATGCGGGTGGAGTTCCTCTCGATGCTGCTCTCGGCCTACACAGGGCCGCCCGGCGAGTACGACGAGGTCTACACCGCGCTCACCAGCCGCGCCGACGAGCTCCAGCCCTGGCAGGAGGCGCTGTCCTACGGCGGTGTGGCGTTCCTGCTGCAGTCGGTCGGCCGGGCCGCCGAGGCGCTGGTCAACTTCGAACGGAGCCTGGCCGCGTTCAAGGCCATCGGGGAGCGGTGGGGCATGGTGATGACGCTGTCCGGCCTCGGCGCTCTCTACCAGGAGAAGGGCGACTTCACGACCGCGATCGCGCTGGCCGACGAGGCGCTGGCGGTGGCCACCGAGCTGGGCGCCGAGACGGAGATCGCCGAGGCCCTGTGCCGGCGGGGCGACGCCCGGCTCAACCAGGCCGACGCGACGGGCGCGCGGGCCGACTACCTGCGCGCCGCCGAGATGTCGCGCAGGAACGGCTCGACGGAGACGATGGCGTGGGCGCGCCTCGGGCTGGGCCAGGTCGCGCTGTTCCAGGGCGACCTGGACGAGGCCCGCGCGCTGCTCGTCCAGGCTCGTGACGAGGTGCCGAACGACTGGTACACCGCGGAGGAGACCCGCGCCCGCATCACCGCCGCCCTCGACGAGGTGCACGCCCGCTCGACCGGGCCTGCCGGCGAGCCTCCCAGCTAGGCGGCCGGCGAGCCGCCCCGGCCGAGCCTCCGAGTGAGGCGGTCAGCCAGCCGCCGGACGGGCCTGCCAGCGGGGCGGTCAGCGAGCGGTAGGCAGGCCGTCAGCCGCGCTCCCGACAGTAGGCGGCATGAAGAACAAATGGTCCTGCCTGGCCATCGCCTGCCTGGCCACCCTGCTGCTCTCGCTCGACCTCACGGTCCTGCACCTGGCCCTGCCCAGGCTGGTGACCGACCTCGGCGCGAACTCCACCCAGTTGCTCTGGATCGGCGACATGTACGGCTTCGCGCTGGCCGGCCTCCTCGTCACCATGGGCAACCTCGGCGACCGCATCGGCCGCAAGCGCCTGCTGCTGATCGGCGCGGCCGCGTTCGGCGCCGCCTCGGTGGTGACGGCGTACGCGCCCAACCCCGAGCTGCTGATCGCGGCCAGGGCCCTGCTCGGCGTGGCCGGAGCGACGATCATGCCGTCCACCCTGTCGATCGTCCGGAACGTGTTCACCGACCCGGGCGAGCGCACCGCGGCCATCGGCATCTGGAGCGGGATGAGCGCCGCCGGGTTCGCCATCGGCCCGGTCGTGGGCGGTCTGCTGCTCGACCACTTCTGGTGGGGCTCGGTCTTCCTGATCAACGTACCGATCATGTTGCTGGTGCTGGTCGGCGGGATCCTGGTGCTGCCCGAGTCGCGCAACCCGCACGCGGGCCGGCCCGACCTGATCAGCGTCGTCCTCTCGTTCGCCGGCGTGGTGACGGCCGTCTACGCGGTCAAGGAGGCGGCGCACAAGGGCCTGGAGCACGCCGACGTGCTGATGGCGGGCGCGGCCGGGGTCCTGCTGCTGGGCCTGTTCGTGTGGCGCCAGACGCGGCTGCCCGAGCCGCTGATCGACGTCCGGCTCTTCAGGCGGCGGGCGTTCAGCGCGTCCATCGTCACGAACCTGCTGGCGATCTTCACGATGTCGGCCATGATGCTGATGTTCGGCTGGTACCTGCAGCTCGTCCTGGGCTGGTCGCCGCTCCAGGCGGGCCTCGCGCAACTGCCGGGCGGCCTGAGCGGCGCGGTGGGCGGCATCATGGCCGCCAAGCTGATCCACCGCATCGGCAGGAACGGCGTGGTCGCCCTGGGCCTGGCCATGAACGCCGGCGCGTTCCTCTACTACAGCACGCTCGGCCCCTCCCTGAACTACTTCGCCCTGCTCCCCGTCATGATCATCGGTGGCCTGGGGGTCGGCTTCACCTTCACCGTCAACAACGACAACGTCCTCGCCACGGCCCCCAGGGAACGCGCGGGAGCGGCCGCCGCCGTCTCGGAAACGGCCTTCGAACTGGGCGGCGCGCTGGGCATCGCCATCCTCGGCACGGTCCTGAACACCGCCTACCAAACCAACCTGCACCTCCCCACGGGCCTCCCCTCCGCCGACGCCGCACGAGAGTCGATCGCAGGCGCGGTAAGCACGGCCACGGCCTTGCCGCCGGAGCAGGCGGGTCAGCTCATGCGAGCAGCACAGACGGCCTTCATCGAGGGCCTGCACGTGACCGCCCTGGTCACTGCTGCCCTCCTGGCCGTTGTGGCCTTGTTGGCCCTGATCGGGCTGCGCGGCGTACCGAAGGTCATCCCGGAAGAAGTCCTGACCCACGCATGACCCCGGAAACCAGCATGGTCCTCACAACGGGGGGCGCTACGCCCGATATTGGCTCGGGCAGCGCCCCCCCACCGACCCCCCAACTGCTCGGTCCTCGCGATGGGGCGCGCTACGCGCGATGGGGCGCTCAGGCAGCGCCCTGTGGGGGCAAGCCCCCACACCCCCAGGCGGGGCCCTGCCGGTCCCCGCGCCCCTCGGACGCGATCCCGGTTACCGCACGCTCATCGGCGTTGACCTGCTGGCGCTTTGGCAGAAACGAGCATCCACGGCAAGGACATCAGTGGCTATCGAGAGCGGGTTCCCACTTGCTGAGAGATCCGCAGCAGGTAGCCGTCCGGGTCCTGCACCGCGAACTGGCGCACGCCCACGGCATCGACGCTGCGCTCGTACCAGCGCTCTTCCAACGGCAGCCACATCTCATAGCCGGCGGCGAGCAGCGCGTCGTGAATCCGATCTACGTCGTCCACTTCAACAGTGAGGTTGATCCCGCGCCCGTAGGGGTGGTCCAGCTCCGCGCGCGGGTAGAGACGGTCCCGGCTCAACGGCTGCTCCAACATCAGGTCCGCCCCGTCACGTTCCAGGTAGGCAAATTGCTCCTGGGCCCGCTCGTAGCGGATCTCGAAGCCCAGCAGCCGATAGAAGGCCAAGCTGGCCTGAATGTCGGAGCAGATCAATTCAGGAACAAGTCGAGACATCTCGTCACTCTGGCAGTTCCCGGCCACTCCAGCCAAACCTGCTCCCATTCGACCGCTGTTCCTTCGGACTCGGTAAGCCTCGAACAGGCCTCCTGGGCGCCGGCCGAGTGCCGAGACGTGGTGCTGAGCGCCGTCCACCGTCCCGCTTCTCGCCGACCCGGAGCCAACTGGTGCGGAGCGCCGCAAGCCAGGCGAACCATTAGTGCCAACCCCGCCTGACACGGGCCCCGAAGACCGCAGCGGGCACACGGCCGAAACTCGTCTATGTCCTTGCTGCCCCGGGCGACCTCGGTAGGGGCGAGTCCTGCCTGGGGAAATGGCAACGTCATTCCCGCTGGTCGGCTCACATGCCCTGCACGAATTCTCAGAGCGGTCACCGAGAGCGGACATCGGCCTCTCATTAGGATCACCAGCATGGAACCCCACGAGGGCACGCGCGGTGTTCTCTATGTGATCGCCTGTGCCGCACCTGCCGCCGCCGATCTCCATCACCTGGTCCCCATGGCCCGGGCAGCCGGGTGGCAGGTACACGTGGTCACCACGCCGATGGCGGAACGCTTCGTCGATGTCTCGGAGTTGGAGCGTCTGACCGGTGACCTGGTCCGCAGCACGTACCGCATGCCGGAGGACCCCAAGGGTCTCCCGCCCGCCGACGCCGTGATCGTGGCTCCGGCGACGTTCAACACGATCAACAAGTGGGCGAACGGCATCGCCGACACCTTCGCAGTCGGCCTGTTGTGTGAGGTGACGGGGTTCGGCGTCCCGATCCTTGCCGTGCCGCTGCTGAAGGACGCGCTCGCCCGGCACCTCGCGTTTCAGCGGAGCCTGGACACACTTCGGGAGATGGGCGTGCGGGTCCTGTTCGATCCCGCCGCCCCGCCGCAGTCCCGCATGCCATCCTGGGAACGCATCATGCAGGAGCTACACACCGTTGTCGGGGAGCGACAGACGCAGGGGTGAAGGCATGGACGCCCGCGGGGAGATCGGCCGGCGGATCGCTCGGGCACGCCGTCGCCGTGGACTGTCCCAAGCGGTCCTGTCCGGTCTCGTCGGCCGTTCCGAGAGTTGGCTGAGCCAGGTGGAGCGCGGGCAACGTGCCGTGGACAACCACACCGTGATCAACGCCCTCGCTGACATCCTCGGCCTGCCTGTGGACGAACTCACCGTGAAGAAGACGACTGCGATGACGCGCTACCAGGCAGCATCGGCCATCCGGCAGGCGATGATGGGCTACGACGGCCTCTCCTCCCTCATCAACCCCCAGCACACCCAAGGCTCCCACGAGAGCGTCGTGTGGCTGCGGCACGAGATCCGCCGCGTGAACCGGCTCTACCAGGCCACCCATTACAACGAGGTCGGCAGGCGGTTGCCCCGCCTTATCGTGGCCACCGAACTGGGCAGCCGCCATGCCCCCGCCGCCCAGCGCCGGGCGTACCAAACCCTTCGCTCGCTGACCTACCACTCCGCCACCACGACGCTGCGCCGCGTGGGGGAGGCGGAACTCGCCTGGGTGGCCGCCGACCGCTCGCTGGCCGCCGCGCAAGAAGCGGACAAGCCCCTCCTCGCCGCCGTGAGCGCCTACCGGCTCGGCTACGTCCTGATACGGCTTCGCGAGACGGAACGCGCGCTGCACCTGGTTCTCCAGGCGGCCGACGCGTTGCAGCGCGCCACCAAGCGCCCCACGCCGCGCGCTCTGCCCATTGTGGGCGCGCTCTACCTGGTCGCCGTCACAGCCGCCGCCGCGGCGTACGACCAAGCCGGGGTGCGTACCTTCCTCGCGCAGGCCCGGCAGATCGCCAATTCTCTCGGCGAAGACCGCAACGACTTCTGGACCGCCTTCGGCACGACCAACGTGACCATTCACGAGATCTCGGCGGCCGTCGAGTTCGGCGACACCCGACAGGCGATCGGCAGCAGCGAAACCCTCAACCTGGCACACCTGTCTGACGGCCTGGTAGGACGCCGCGCCCAGGTGCACCTGGACCTCGCCCGCGCCTACGCCTTGCAGCGCAAGGACGCCGCGTCGGTCAACATGCTCCTCGAAGCCGAACGGCTCTCGCCCGAGCTTGTCCGCTACGGTGGCCGTCCCCGCGAGCTGCTGACCCAACTGCTCAAGCGGGAGCATCGTGCCAGCACCCCGCAGCTTCGCGGGCTGGCTCGCCGGGCGGGCATCGTCTGACCCGCACTTTTGTGCGGCTCCTTGACCTTCACCACCGTGCGGGTTCCGCCGTTGACCCGCACCTACGGTTCCCCCTGCGTGGCGTGACCTGAGGCCACGTCCCCCAACAGGAGGGAACGTCACATGCGGCACGAAGAAGCAAACGCGTGGAATCGGTGCGTCTGCTGCCCCGAACCCCGTCAACCGATCGCCCTCGGCCCGGTCCGGCCCCCGTCGGCGCTGGAAACCGCCGATGAACTCCGCGCCGATTTGGCGCGCATGGGGATCTCCGCCGATGTCCACGAAGGGCGCGGTCTCGCGCTGGTGTCGGTGTGGACCGAGCTCGTGGTATGGACGGACGGCTTCTGGTACCGGTGGTGGACAGGGCGCCGCTCCCAGACGGGCCGCTGGCTGTACGCACATCATTCCGCGTTCGAGCCGGAGCGGGCCGCGCGCAGGATCGCTGCTCGATACGCCGAACTCCGAGAAGCGCCGAGCATCATGGCCGCAGGTGTGTCGTGACGCCCGGCAAAGGCTGCCTGAGTCCGCACGTACCCATGGCCCAACGTGATCACGTCCGGCTCACGTGGCTGGAACCATGTGGTGCCTTGGATCGCGTCCGCATCGTGGCCTGGACCTGCACATGCCGAGCCGTGTTCTACGAGCTGCGCGAGGGCGGCGGCCAGATCCTCATCCGCCGCACCCTGCAGGCCGAAGCTGGGGACGTGGTTCACGAGACCCACCAGTGCTCGATCGTTGAAGCTCGCGCGATCTGGGCGGCACTGCTGTCAGGCCGAGCCCGGTAGACGGGCACGGCGGATGGGATCGCTCCGGATATCAACCGTCCCATCGCCGTGCCGCACCCTGTGGTCCATCGCATCCCACAGCCGCTCTTCCACCGCACCCGAAGGTTGCCCCATTGCGCGTCCCGACCACGGTGTCAACGAGGCCCGATCCAGCAGGCCCACCTGGTGATCGGGGGCAAGTTCGGCGTTGTCCCGGCGGGCAACGACAGCCCCGCGGCACGCCGGTCCGGGGTGGGCATCAGTCGGCCCACCGCATAGCCGGTCAACGGGTGGGGGCGTCTGGCGAGCGGAGCGAGCGGGGGGTTCGGGGTGGGCTCCAGCAGGCCAGACCGGTAACCGGGGCACGGGTGGGCGATGGCGCCGAAGGCGCGGGGGGGGTGCGCCGCCAGGCGCCCGGATAAGAAGCGCCTGAGCCCCTCGGCGCGAAGCGCCTCCCCGAGAAGACCTTTTGCCCGGTGAGGGTGACGGCGGTAGGCGCGGATGATCAGGCGATGGGGTTGCCGATGCAGGGGCGGGTGATGGTCGGGGCGAGGGAGTCGAGGCGGTTGCGGATGAGGCGGGCCACGCCCTCGATGGTCTGGGTGCCCGCGTCCGGGCCCGGCTGGTGGTCGGTCTGGACCGACAGCAGCAGGTCGCGGCCCGGGCCCGAGATGCGGCCGTAGCTCGTCATGGCCCACGTGCCGGAGATGAACGGGCGTGGCGTCCAGCCGTTCTTCAGGGCCACCCGGTCTCCCGGGCGGGCGGCGGCGCTGACGCCCCATGACTGGTCCTTCTGGACGCGGGACATCAGGCCGAGCACCAGCCGGCGGTCGGCCGCGGTCAGGTCGCCCTCTCGGCCCTTCCTGCCTCTGACCAGGAGTTTCAGGAGGCGGATACGGTCGGCGGGGCTGGTGAGGGTGCCGCCCCAGAAAATGGCGGGTCCCGGTGTGGTCTCCGTCAGGCCCACGTTCTGGTAGAAGGCGCTCATCGCGGAGGAGGCGCCGACGCGGGACCACAGGGCGTCCGCGGCGAGGTTGTCGCTCTCCGTGATCATGAGGACGGCGAGGTCGCGTTCCTCCTCGTCCAGGTCACGGGTGCGCTGGTGCAGGAGGGCGGTCAGGATGTCCACCTTGGCGCCGCTGGCGGTGATGATGTCGTTCTCGTGCTCTCCCTGCCCGAAGTGGATCCCGGTGACCAGGTCCAGGGCGCCGTAGACGATGCGGCCCGGACGCGTGCCGATATAGGCGGAAATGTCGCGTACGAGCTGGATGCGGGCCGCGACCCCGGCGCGCGGGGCCGCGATCCTCAGCATGCAGCGGGCCACCTTCGGCGGGGGCTTGGCCGCCGCGGGGATGACGGCCGCCTGGTCGGCGCCGCATCCCGCGGTCAGGAGCAGCATCGGCCAGGCAAGCATCCACCTCGTACGCACGCGTCCACCTCCGAAGGATCGTCGGGGGTCGCAAGCGAGGATGCCATGCGGTGCGGATCAGGCCATTGTGCTCGGTGGGTCGCTGGTCAAGTCTTCACATGATCTTGCCGATCCGGGTGCCGGGTGGTGGTCAGAGGTGGTCAGTGAGGAAGGCGGCGGTGGCGTCCACGGCCTCCGTGACGTACGGTTCGCGGTCGTACAGGTCGATGTGCTGCTTGGCGTCCACCCAGACGAGCTGTTTCGGCTGGTCGAGGCGCCGGAACGCCTCCTCGGCCCCCTCCGGAGAGCAGAACCGGTCGACGACCCCGTGCACGATCAGCGCCGGCTTGGGCGACAGGAAGTCGGCTCCCATCATGTTGTCCATCGTGACCAGCTCCCGCACGCTCGCCCTGGTCACCGAGTTGGACCAGTGCGGCGAGGCGCCCCGTGAGGTGCCGTAGTACGCGTACGGCTCGTCGCCCGGCATGGCGGCCTCCCCCTCCTCCGGGGGCGAGGAGGAGACGACCGGCATGTACTCCACGGCGCCGCCCTGGTCCTGGCGTTCGAGGACGTCCGTGAAGCCCGCCAGCGCCGCCTGGTAGTCCATGCCGGAGCGCATGCTGTACGGGTTGTTGTACGCGCCCGCGATACCGACAAATATCCGGACTCGGGGGTCGAAGGCGGCGAACTTGAGCGCGTAGCCACCCCCCAGACACACCCCCACCGCCCCGATCCGATCCCGGTCCACCTCGGCCCGCGACCGCAGGAACGACACCGCCCCCCGCAGGTCTCGCAGCTTGCCCTGCGGATCCTCGTCCAGGCGGGGAAGCCCTTCGGACTCCCCCCAGTTCCGGTGGTCGAAGGACAGCGTCACGTACCCCCGTTCGGCCAGCCGCTCCGCGTACAAGCCTGTGACCTGGGAGCGCACCCCGGTGAACGGCCCCGTGAACACCAGAGCGGGCCGCGGCCCCGCGCCGCCGGGGACCCGCAGGTCCCCGGCGAGCGTGAGGCCGTCGACCACAAACTCGATTCGCGTGGTCAGGATCACGAGTCGAACCCCAGCCCCATCCGGTCGAGCGCGCGCAGCCACAGGTTGCGCTTGCCCTGGTGCTGGTCGGCCTGCGCGATCGACCACCGGGTGAACTGGATGACCCCGGACCGCACCGGCTCCGGCGGGAACGGCATCGGCTTCTCCTTGACCATCCGCAGCTCGGTCCGCTCGGTGGACTCGCCCGACAGCAGGTCGAGCATGACGTTCGCGCCGAAGCGGGTGGCGCCCACGCCCATCCCGGTGTAGCCGGTGGCGTAGGCCAGCCGCCCGCCGTGCGCCTGGCCGTAGAAGGCGCTGAACCGGCTGCAGGTGTCGATCACCCCGCCCCACCGGTGGGTGAACCGTACCCCGTCGAGCTGGGGGAACGTGTCGTAGAAGTGCTCGGCGAGCTTGACGAACGTCTCGTCGCGCTGCTCGTACTCGGGTTTGACCAGACCCCCGTTGTAGTAGACGGCGTCGTAGCCGCCCCACAGGATCCGGTTGTCGTCGGTCAGCCGGTAGTAGTGGAACTGGTTGCCCGAATCGCCCACGCCCTGCCGGTTGCGCCAGCCCACCTCGGCGAGCTGGTCGTCCGTCAGGGGCTCGGTCATCAGCGCGTAGTCGTACACGGGGACCACGAAGTGCTTGAGCCGCCGCAGCAGCGGCGGGAACACTCCGGTCCCCAGCGCCACCTGCCGCGCCGTGACCGCGCCGTACGGCGTGCGCAGCGTGATCGTCGTGCCGTCGTCGCGCAGCGAGCGGACCGGGGTGCGTTCGTGGACGCGCACCCCCAGCCGCAGGCACGCCTCCCGCAGCCCCCATGCCAGCCGCGCCGGGTCGAGCATGGCGCACCCGCTGCGCTCCCAGAGCCCGCCCAGGTAGGTCGGCGAGTTCACCTCGGCGCGCACCTGATCCTGGTCGAGCGGCACGTAGTCGAGCCCCAGCTCGGAGATCAGCTCCAGGTGCTCCCGCAGCCCGTCGAGCTGCCACGGCTCGGTGGCCACGTGCAGCTCCCCGGTGCGCTCGAAGGAGCAGTCGACGCCGTAGCGCTCCAGGGTCCGCTCGATCTCGTCGAGGTTGGCCACGCCCATGCGCTCCAGGCGCCCGATCTCGTCCGGCCACCGTTCCAGGCCGTTGGCCAGGCCGTGGGTGAGGGTCGCCATGCAGAACCCGCCGTTGCGGCCGGTGGCGGCCCAGCCGATCCTGCGTCCTTCGAGCAGGACCACGTCCAGGGACGGATCGCGTTCCTTGGCCATCAGGGCCGTCCACAGCCCTGAGAAGCCTCCGCCGACGACGACCAGGTCGGCGCTCGTTGTCTGGTCGAGCCGCGGTCGCGGCTCGGGTCTGGCCGGGCTGTCCAGCCAGTACGGCTTGCGCTCCGCGTCAGCAAGCGCCTTCAGCGGATCCACAAATCCCACTTCCCTACGAAGTTCGTGGAGGATATTTAGGTACGGCGCCGTGCCGCCACCGCGTTTCCGATCGCGATCAGCACCCCGATGCCGAAGATCAGCGTACCCATGACGTTGACCTGCGGTGGGATCCCGGTCTTGACCGCACCGACGATCCACAGGGGGAAGGTGACGGTCGAGCCGTTGACGAAGCTGGTGACCACGTAGTCGTCGATGGACAGAGCGAACGACAACATCGCGCCCGCCATCACGCCCGGCATGATCGACGGCAGCGTGACCTGCCTGAACGTCCCCCATGCCGTCGCCCCCAGATCCCTGGCCGCTTCCTCCAGCGACGGGTCCAGCGTGACGATCCGCGCGCGCACCGTCACCACCACGAAGGACAGCGAGAACAGCACGTGGGAGACGATGATCGTGTTCGCGTCGCGCGGCACGTTCCCCGAGACGAACAGCGACAGCAGCGACGCGCCCATGACCAGCTCGGGTGTGGAGATGGCGGCGAAGACCAGGAAGTTCGTGACCCCCTTGCCGCGGAAGCGGTGCCGTCCGATCGCCAGCCCCAGCATGGTGCCGATCACGACCGTGATGATCGTGCTGACCGCGGCGATCACCAGCGAGTTGCGCAGCGCCACGGTCAGGTCGGAGATGTCGAACAGCTCGGCGTACCAGCGGAGCGTGAAGCCCTGCCAGGAGGTGTTCGACTTGCTCTTCTTGTCGTTGAAGCCGAAGAGGATCATCACGGCGATCGGCGAGGACAGCCAGAGGATGATGATCCAGGTGTAGATGTGAAGAAGCCGGTCGCCGAGCCTGATCCCTCTCATCGGGCCGCCGCCTCGAGCACGTTCTCCGTCCCGAGCGCCCTGGCGTAGATGAAGATGCCCACCAGCAGCACCGCCATCAGCGTGAACGACAGGGCCGAGGCGGTCGGGTAGTTGAGGTTCGTCAGGTACTCGGTCTGGATGATGTTGCCGATCATCGTGTTGGCCGTGCCGCCGAGGATCTGCGCGTTGATCGGGTCGGCCGTGGCGGGCACGAAGGTCATCAGCACCCCCGCGAACACCCCCGGCAGCGACAGCGGCAGCACCACCCGCCGGAAGGCCGCGGTCCGCGTGGCGTACAGGTCCTGGGCCGCCTCGATCACCCGCGGGTCCACCCGCTCCAACGACACGTAGATCGGCAGGATCATGAACGGCAGGAAGTTGTACGTCAGCCCGCCCACCACCGCGACCGTCGTGGCCAGCACGTGGAAGTCCTCGGGCAGCAGCCCCCAGCCCTTCAGCGTGCCGAACAGGATGCCGTTGTCCGACAGCAGGAAGTTCCACGAGATCGTCCGCAGCACGAACGACACGAAGAACGGCAGCAGCAGCAGGAACAGGTACACGGACTTGCGCGTGCCGCCCTTGAACGCGATCCAGTACGCCACCGGGTACCCGATCACCAGCATGGCCACGGTGGCCAGGCCGCCGTAGAGCAGCGAGCGCACCAGCTGGGTGCTGTACCGGCCGAGCGCGTCGCTGTAGTTGGAGAAGCTGAACGTCATGGCGAAGCCGTCGATGGCGTTGCCGGTCTGCAGGGAGACCGAGGCCATCGCGGCCATGGGGACGACCAGGAAGATCGCCAGCCACATCCAGCTCGGCAGCGCCAGCAGGTAGGGGGTGAGCCGCCTCATGCGCTACGCCTGGGTGATGGACTGGAAGATCGGGTTGAAGACCTGCTCCTGCTGGGTGGTCAGCGGGGTGTAGTTGTGCAGCTTGGCGTAGTCGGCCTCGGTGGGGAACATGAGCGGGCTGCCGATCATCTCTTCGAGGGACTTCTTGTCCTTGCCCTTGGCCGCCTTGGCCTTCTCCCTCAGCAGGTCCTGCACGGCCGGGACCGGCGTGACGTACTGGATGAACTCGTCCAGCTCGGCGGCCACGGCCGGCTGGTAGAGGTAGTCCATGAGCATGAGCGCGTCCACCGGGTTGGCCGCGTTCTTGGGGATGAGCATGTTGTCGGTCCAGATCGTGCCGCCCTCCTCGGGCACCACGAACTTGACGGGCTCGCCGGCGAGCTGGCGCTGGAAGACGTCGCCCGACCAGGCCATGCTGAGCCAGACGTCGCCCTTGGACACAGCGTCAATGTAGCTTTGATCGTAATATTTCCGGACAATTCCGGCGTCGCGCTGCGCCTTGAGCTTCTCCCCGGCCTTCTTCCAGTCGGCCTCGGTCGACTTCTCCGGCGCGATGCCCAGCGCGAACATGCCGAAGTTCGCGATCTCCTGGGCGTCGGCCATCATGCCGACCCGGCCCTTGTACTTGGGGTCGAACAGCGACTCGATGCTGGTGATGTCCTCGTTCACGTACTTGGTGTTGTACGCGATCCCGGTCACCCCCGACGTGTACGGCACCGTGTACTTGTTGCCGGGGTCGTAGGCCCGCTCCTTGTACTTCTGGCCGGCGTTGGCCTCGAAGTTCGGGAGCTGGGAGTGGTCGAGCGGCGTCACGTAGCCCAGCTCGATCATGTGCTGGAGCTGGACGCCGTTGGTCATGACGACGATGTCGTAGCCGAGCGACTGCCCCGCGCGCAGCACGGGGTCGGCCTTGCCGAAGAACTCGGCGTTCTCCTGGATGACCTCTTTGTACTCGTACGAGATGCCGGTGGCCTGCTTGAACTTCTCCAGCGGGGCCTTGTCCTCGGGCATGTACTCGGGCCAGTTGGCGAAGACGACCTTGCCGTGCTTGGTCTGCTTGGCCCAGAAATCCTTGACCGCGTCGGCCTTCGGCGGAGCGGCCTTCTGTCCTTGAACGCCGCACGCGGCCAGCGCGAGCCCTGCGGCGGAGAACCCGGCGACCCGGAAGAAATCGCGACGGGAACGGAGCATGGGGTGGTTCATGAGCTGCTATCGACTTCCAATCACATATGAGTGCTGCGCCTGCCACGACAGCCACACGGAGTCCCCCCGCTCCGCGGTGGCCGAAGCGTCAAGCGCGTTCTGCTGGAACACGGTGACCTCGGCCCCGTCGGCGAGAGTCACCGTGTAGCTGTTGTAGGTCCCCAGGTAGACCACCTCGGCGACGGTGCCGCGCACGGCGCTCAGGCCCTGGCCGGGCTCCACCGTGTCGATGGTGATCTTCTCGGGCCGCACGGTCACCGTCACGTCGCCGTCGTGCCCGGGCACCAGCACCCGGCCGCCGCCGATCTTCAGCTCGCCGCCGCTCGCGGTGCCCGTGAGCAGGTTGGAGGTGCCGATGAAGCCGGCCACGAACGCGGTCGCGGGCCGCTCGTAGATCTCCCGCGGCCCGGCGAGCTGCTCGACCAGGCCGTCGTTCATGACGGCGATCCGGTCGCTCATGGTCAGCGCCTCGTTCTGGTCGTGGGTCACGTACACGAACGTGATGCCAACCTCGCGCTGGATGCGCTTGAGCTCGATCTGCATGGCCTGGCGCAGCTTGAGGTCGAGGGCGCCGAGCGGTTCGTCGAGCAGGAGTGCCCGCGGCCGGTTGACCAGCGCGCGGGCCAGCGCCACGCGCTGCTGCTGGCCGCCGGACATCTCGCGCGGGCGGCGCTTCTCCCTGCCGGTGAGGTCGACGATCTCCAGCATCTCGCCGACCCGCCGCTTGATCTCCTCCTGCGGCGTCTTGCGCTGCTTCAGCCCGAAGGCCACGTTGTCCCAGACGCTCATGTGCGGGAAGAGGGCGTAGGACTGGAAGACCATGTTGATGTCGCGTTTGTTGGGCGGGACGTCCGTGACGTCCTTGCCGTGCAGCCGCACCAGCCCCTTCGAGGGCGGTTCGAACCCCGCGATCATTCTCATGGTCGTGGTCTTGCCGCACCCGGACGGGCCGAGGAGGGAGAAGAACTCCCCCTCGGCGATGCCCAGGGTGATGCCTTTGACCGCCTGGACGACCTCGCCATGCGAGAGGTACTCCTTGACGACGTCCTCAAGCTCTATCGCATTCAGCTCAGTCATCCCAGCCGCTGTCCTATTCGCCGATGTAGTGCATGACGTGCTTGACCCGGGTGTAGTCGTGCAGGCCGAACACCGACAGGTCCTTGCCGTACCCGGAGTGCTTGAAGCCGCCGTGCGGCATCTCCGAGACGAACGGGATGTGCGTGTTGACCCAGACCACGCCGAAGTCGAGCCGGTTGGACATCCGCATGGCCCGGCCGTGGTCGGAGGTCCAGACCGAACCGCTCAGGCCGTACTTCACGTCGTTGGCCTTGGCCAGCGCGTCGGCCTCGTCGGCGAACGTCTGGACGGTGATCACGGGGCCGAAGACCTCGTTCTGCACCATCTCGTCGTCCTGCTTGAGACCGTCGACGATCGTCGGCGCGAAGAAGTAGCCCTTCTCGCCGACCCGGTGGCCGCCGGTGAGGACCTTGGCGTGCGCCGGGGCCCGGTCGATGAAGCCCTGGACCCTGGAGAGCTGGTTCTCGTTGTTGAGCGGCCCGTAGAGCGCGTCCTCGTTGCCCAGGTCGCCGGTCACGGTGGCGGCGGCGGCCTCGGCGAGCGCGGCCACGAACTCGTCGTGCACGCTCTCGTGCACGAGCACCCGGCAGGCGGCGGTGCAGTCCTGGCCGGCGTTGTAGAGGCCGGCGGTGGCGATGTCGGAGGCGGCCTTGCGCAGGTCCTTGACGTCCTCGAACACCACGACCGGGGCCTTGCCGCCGAGCTCCAGGTGCACGCGCTTGAGGTCTTCGGCGGCGCTCTTGGCCACCGACATGCCCGCGCCGACCGAGCCGGTGATGGCGACCATGGAGGCGGTGGGGTGGCTCACCACGAGGGCGCCGGTCTCGCGGTCGCCGGTGACGACGTTGAAGACGCCCGCGGGCAGCACCGAGCCGAGGATCTCGGCCAGCTTGAGCGTGGAGGCCGGGGTGGTGTCGGACGGCTTGAGCACGACCGTGTTACCGGCCGCCAGGGCCGGGGCGATCTTCCAGACCGCCATCATCATCGGGTAGTTCCACGGCGTGACCTGGCCGATCACGCCGATCGGCTCGTGCCGGATGACGCTGGTGTGCTCGGCGAGGAACTCGCCGGCCGTGGGGCCCTCCAGGGTGCGCGCCGCGCCCGCGAAGAAGCGGAAGTGGTCGGCGGCCACCGGGGTCTCGTCCTCGGCCATCCGGGCCCGCGGCTTGCCGGTGTTGAGGCACTCCGCCTCGTTGATCTCGTCGGCCCGCGCGTCGATCGCGTCGGCGACCTTGAGCAGGAGGTTGGCCCGCTCAGCCGGCGTGCTCCTGCCCCACGACTCGAACGCGGCGGCAGCGGCGGCGAAGGCGGCATCGACGTCCTCCGGGCCGGAGACAGGGGCCTGCAGGTAGGCCTCGCCTGTGCACGGGTCGATGATGTCGGAGAACTTGCCGCTCTTGGCGTCCACGAACTCACCATTGATGAAGTTCTGTAGACGGATCATGCGCCCTCCAAGTGGGTGGCTGAGATGCCGCGACTCTTACAGAGCAGGTGCATCTCGACAAGGGATTTCGTGGTGAAGATACCAAATTGCTACGAATTCGCTTGACAGGCCGCCAGGAACTGACAACATGTCGCACCAGGACGGCAACTCAGCGGGAACGCACCCGTAACGCCGGACCAGTAGGAGGATTCCGTCGATGACGACGCCGCCCCGCGTACGCCGCAACAACGCCAATGCCGGGCCGGTGGTGCTCGACGATCTGTCCAAGCAGATCATCGAGCAGCTCCAGTCCGACGGGCGCATGCCGTACGCGGCGATCGGGAAAGCGGTGGGCCTGTCGGAGGCCGCCGTGCGTCAGCGCGTCCAGCGGCTGCAGGACGCGGGCGTCATGCAGATCGTCGCGGTCACGGACCCGCTGACGCTCGGATTCCCGCGGCAGGCCATGATCGGCATCAACTGCGAGGGCGACCTGGAGGCCGTGGCCGACGAGCTCGCGGCCATCGACGAGATCGACTACGTGGTCCTCACGGCAGGCTCCTTCGACGTGATCGTCGAGGTGGTCTGCGAGGGAGACGGTCACCTGCTGGAGATCCTCAGCAAGATCCGCGCCATCCCCGCCGTGCGGGCCACGGAGTCGTTCGTCTATCTCAAGCTGCGTAAGCAGACCTACTCCTGGGGCACTCGCTAGCCCACCGTCTCCACGATGGGCAGGATCGGCGTGTCGGCCGTGCGCACCAGGCGCGGGCCCTCGGGACCGTACACCTCGCGGGGCTCCGGGAACGCCGTCAGCAGCGCCAGATAGAGCACGCCCGCGACGGCCAGGCCCACCGGCAGCGAGATGTCCACTCCCCCGGCCAGGTTACCCAGCGGGCCGACGAACTGGCCCGGCAGGTTCACGAACAGCAGCGCGAGGCCCGCGGAGACGAGCCAGGCGGACAGCCCGCGCCAGTTCCAGCCGTGCGCGAACCAGTAGCGGCCGCCGCGCTGGCGCCGGTTGAAGACCTGGAGCGCCTCGGGGTCGTACCAGCCTCTGCGGGTCACGTAGCCGAGCATCATGATCACCATCCACGGCGCCGTGCACGTGATGATCAGCGTGGCGAACGTGGAGATGCTCTGGGTGAGGTTCGCGGCGAAGCGGCCGATGAAGATGAACACGATCGACAGCGTGCCGATGAACACCGTCGCCTGCACCCGGGAGAAACGGGTGAAGACGCTGGAGAAGTCGAGCCCGGTGCCGTAGAGGGAGGTCGTGCCGGTGGACATGCCGCCGATCAGGGCGATCAGGCAGACCGGTACGAAGTACCAGCCGGGCGAGACGGCCAGCAGCCCGCCGACGTAGTTGGGGGCGGCCGGGTCCATGTAGTCGGCGGCCTTGGTCGCGATGATCGAGGCGGTGATCAGGCCGAACAGGAACGGCAGGATGGTGGCGAGCTGCGCCAGGAAGGCCGCGGCCATCACCCGGGACTTCGGCGTCGTGGCCGGGATGTACCTGGACCAGTCGCCCAGGAAGGCGCCGAACGACACGGGGTTCGACAACACGATCAGCGCCGCGCCGATGAACGACGGCCAGAACAGCGGGTCGCCGGCCGGGAGCGTACCGGGATAGGACGGGTCGAAGTCCCCGGCGAAGGCGAACGCCCCCAGGACGAACAGCAGCGACGCCGCCGCGACCGCGATCTTGTTGACGAACAGCATGAAGCGGAAGCCGTACACGCAGACGATCAGCACGAGGACGGCGAAAAGCGCGTACGCGACGCCGTACGACAGGTCGGTGTCGGGCAGCCCGGCCAGCAGGTGGGCGCCGCCGACCAGCGCGTCCCCCGACGACCACACCGAGATCGAGAAGAACGCGATCGCGGTCAGCAGCGACAGGAACGAGCCCACGACCCGGCCGTGCACGCCCAGGTGGGCGGAGGAGGAGACCGCGTTGTTGGTGCCGTTGAGGGGCCCGAACAGTGACAGCGGCGCCAGGATCAGCGCGCCGACCACGAGCCCGAGCACGGTCGCGGCCAGCCCCTGCCAGAACGACAGGCCGAACAGGATGGGGAAGGCGCCGAGCACGCAGGTGGCGAAGGTGTTCGCGCCTCCGAACGCCAGCCGGAACAGGTCGATCGGGCGCGCGTCGCGGTCCGCGTCGGGAATGCGCTCGACCCCGTACGTCTCGATCTCGGTGAGGCTCATGCTTGCTCCTGCAACGCCAGCAGACTGACGAGGTCGTAGGCCACGTGGGAGGCGGCGACCGAGGTGATCTCCGCATGGTCGTACGCCGGGGCCACCTCGACGACGTCGGCCCCGACCAGGTTGTGGCCCGCCAGGCCGCGCAGGATCTCCAGCAGTTCCCGGCTGGTGAGCCCGCCCGCCTCCGGGGTCCCCGTGCCCGGGGCGTGGGCCGGGTCCAGCACGTCGATGTCGACGGACACGTACAGGGGCCGGTCGCCGATGCGCTGCCGCAGCACGTCGATCACCTCGTCGAGGCCGCGCCGCAGCACGTCGGCCGCCGTCAGGATGCCGAACCCGAGCCGCCGGTCGTCCTCGAGGTCCTTCTTGCCGTACAGGGGGCCCCTGATCCCGACGTGGCTGACGGCCTCGGTGTCCAGCAGGCCCTCCTCCACCGCCCGCCGGAACGGGGTGCCGTGCGTGTACTCGGCGCCGAAATAGGTGTCCCAGGTGTCGAGGTGGGCGTCGAAGTGCAGCAGCGCCACCGGGCCGTGCTTCCTGGCCACGGACCGCAGCAGCGGCAGCGCGATCGTGTGGTCGCCGCCGATCGCGACGAGCTTGGCGTCGATCGAGTCCGCCGCGCCCTCGATGCTCTCGATGGCCGCCCCGATGTCGAACGGGTTGGCCGCGATGTCACCGGCGTCGACCACCTGCACCCGCTCGAACGGCGAGACGTCCAGCGCCGGGTGGTACGGCCGCAGCAGCCGGGAGGCCTCCCTGACAGCGGCCGGGCCGAACCTGGCGCCGGGCCGGTAGGACACGCCGGTGTCGAACGGCACGCCCACGACCGCCACGTCGGCCCGCTCGACCTGGTCGAGCCTGGGCAGGCGGGCGAAGGTGGCGAGCCCGGCGAAACGCGGGACCTGAGAGGAGTCGACAGGGCCAAGGTTCATGCGGCCCAGTGTTCGTCATGCCTCTGACCTGCGGCAATTGTAGAACCAACGAAGTCACACGGTGTGTGTTGTGGGTGGCCACAAGCAGGTCGTCACCCGGGTTTGGCACCGGCCGAAAACCGAGCCGTATTCACCGGCATTTCATTCGGGCAAAGCGCCGTCGTATGATCTCGGCAGCAGCCTAGGAGGGACTCTCTATGGGGGAACCGGCTCACGCGGTTGGCACCGGGCTTGCGGAGCTGACTGACATGACGCTGCTCCAACTGACCGAACTCGACGACGCCACCCTCGACGGGCTGGTGAGCAAGATCCTCGGGCGAAGGGGGCCGTGGGATCGGCTGTGGCAGGAGGATGCCAACAACGGTGCCGTCCCGTGCGATGGCTGAACGAGTGTTCGGCCGCTGAGACGTACGAGATCTGCCACCGCCTGGTCGACGACGACCTCACCTCCGAGCTGCTGACCCGGCTCCGGGAGATCCAGCTCCACAGGAATCAGCTGCTCGTGGAGGCCGTGCGGCGGCAGGTGCGCGGGACGGACGCCGATGCCGCGTTCCGCGCGCTGGCCGAGCTGCAGGAGAGCGATCCGCGGCTCATGGCGGAGCTGCTGGTGCTCCCCCAGGTGGGCTGCTGGGCGGTCGACTGCCTGCGGCGGCTGCGCGACGGCGAGGATCCGGACCTCGGCTATCTCGTCTCCTTCAGCGCCGGCGCGGCGCTGCGGGCCGGGCGGCGGCCGCCGCTGCGCCCCGGCGTGTTCGTCCCGGGGCTCGGCACGTTCGCGGAGTCCGGTCTCGTCCCGATCCCGTCCCTGCACGCGCAGGCGGACGGGCTGGGGCTGGCGGTCAGGCTCGACGCGGTCGACCCGTACCTGGCGGGCTTCGGCCGGCGGGGCGAGGCGGACCCGGTGTGGTGGCAGCGCGAGCTCGGCCGCGCCTGGCAGGTGCTCTGCGAACGGCATCACCACGCCGCCGGGACGATCGCGGCGGTCTTCACCACGCTGGTGCCGCTGGAGGGCCGGGATCGAGCGCGGCCCGCCAGCGCGACGTCCGGCTGGGCGTACGGGGCGATAGCGCTCTCGCCGCCGCCCGACCCGGTCGCGTTCGCGGAGAGCCTGGTCCACGAGGTGTGGCACCTGGTGCTCGGCGCGGTCGAGGACATGGTCGAGCTGACCGGCCCCGACGACGGACGCCGCTGGTACGCGCCCTGGCGCTCCGACCCGCGACCGCTCGGCGCGCTGCTGCAGGGCTGCTTCGCGAACTTCGCGATCACCGCGTTCTGGCGTGCCGAACGCCACGCGAGCCCGCCCGACGAACGCCACGCGAGCCCGGCCGTCGAGCGGGCGGAGGCGGAGTTCGCCTACCGCCGGGCCATCACGTTCGAGGCGCTGACCCGCGCGAGCGGCTCGGGGAGCCTGACCGGGCCGGGCGAGGTGCTGGTGAACGGGCTGCTGGGCCGGCTCGGCGAGTGGCTGCATGAGCCGGTGCCCGCCTCGGCCGAGCGGCGGGCGGCCGAGCTCCGGGACGGGCACCGTGCGCGCTGGCTGAGCGCCAATCCCGGGTTTTCGTTCTAGACCGTCAGTCGTTCATGGGCTCGATGCCCAGGTTGACCCGGCCGTACTGGGCGGCCAGCCGGGCGTGCGGGTGGTCAGGCATGATCGAGCGCTGGTAGCCGTCGAGCATCTTCTCCCGCAGGCTCTGGGCGCCGTCCTTGTCTCCGTCGGCGTTGCGGTCGAGGGACAGGTTGGCCATGGCGGCCAGGGTGTTGGGGTGGTCGGGGCCCCGCGTCGTGACGTTGCGCTCGAGCACGGTCTCGCCCAGCCGCCGGGCCTGCCCCACCTCGCCCAGCGCGGCCAGGTCGCTGGCCAGGTTGTGCATGGCGATGAGGGTGTTGGGGTGGGTGTCGCCCAGGAGGGCCTTCATCCCCTCGGCCGCCCGCTCGCTCAGCCCGCGGGCGCCGCCCGGATTGTTCCTGACCCGCAGCACGATGGCCAGGTTGTTGTAGGCCGCCAGCGTGTTGGGGTGGTCGGGGCCGGCCACCTTCTCCAGGCTCAGCACCGTCTCCTCGCCCAGCCGCTGGGCGCCGGCCAGGTCTTCGGTGAGCCGGTAGTCGTTGATGAGGTTGGTGGCCGACTGCAGCGTCTGGCGGTGCTCCTGGCCGAGGGTCGACTTGTGCCGCTCCCAGGCCTTCACACCCTGGACGAAGGCGTCCTCGTAGAGGCCGACCCGGTTGAGTGCCACGCTGAAGTCGATGGCGACCAGGAGCCGGAACTGGTTCCATGGCTGGTTCTTGCGGTCGATGGCGTTGCTGATCCGCCGGATCAGGTCGAGGGACTCCTCGTAGCGCCCCAGCCCGCGCAGGTCGCGGGAACGGCCGAACTGCGAGCTCAGCGTCGCGTGCTCGACCGGGCCGAAGATGCGCTGCCGCTCGGCCAGCGTCTCGTCGTCGTAGCGCAGGGCCTCCTGGAAGCGGCCCAGGCAGCGCAGGCTCACCGCCACGTTGCTGCGGATCCGTAGCGTGTCGGGGTGGTCGGGGCGCAGCTGCTGCTCGAAGAGCGGCAGCAGCCTCAGGTCGTTGTCCAGCGCGTCGGCGTAGCGGCCGAGCAGCCGCAGCCCGACGTCGTGCACGCGGGCGCAGCTCAGGTAGACGGCGTCCAGCTCGCCGAAGTTGTCGCGCAGCCGCTGGAGGGTGTCGGCGTGCAGGCGCAGGCTCTCCTCCCACTGGCCGGCGGTGCGCAGCGCGTTGCCGACCTGGACCGCCAGGGCCAGGGTCTGCTTGTCGTCCTGGCCGAACCGCTGCCGCCACAGCTCCAGCGTCGGCAGGCCGATCCGCAGGCTCTCCTGGTGGCCGCCGCGGCGGTAGAGCTGCTCGACCTGGTTGATGATCAGCTTGCGGACCAGGCGGTCGGCGGACTCGACCGCCCGCGAGGGCACCAGGTGCTGCAGGGACCGCTGGTAGATCTGCTCGCTGTCCTCGCGGTCGACCGCCCCGGGATCGGAGGCGGCCAGCAGGAGGTGGGCGGCCTCCTGGAAGCGGGCCGCGGCCTCCGGGTCCTCGCGCACCATGCGGTCCCTGGTCACGGCCTGCACGACGCGGTGCAGCTGCACGACGTTGCGCACGCCGTCGAGCTTGAGCATGGAGTAGCGGCCCAGCTCCCTGGCCGCCCTGCGGAACTCGGTCACGCCGCTCAGCACCCGGTCGAGCGGCTGCGGCAGCTTGGAGGCCACGGCGGGCTGCACGAGCAGCTCCTCGGCGATCGGCTCGGCGGAGAGGCTGGCCAGCAGCTTGAACAGCGCGTCGGCCTCCGGCGAGATCTTGCTGCGCGAGACGCTCCACGTCGTGGCCACGGTCTGCGGGTATTTGATGTCGACCGAGCTGGCCAGCAGCGCGTGCGCGTTGTCGCGGAACAACTCCAGGTATTCGGAGATGCTGGTGCCGGTCTCGTTCAGATACGCGGCGGCGTGCTCGGCGGCCAGCGGGAGGTTTCCGAGCTGATTGGCCAGCTCCGTCGCGTCGGCCTCGGCTTCCACGGAGCCGGACCTACCCGGGTCGGCCAGGGCGGTCACCCGCCTATGAAAGAACTTGACCGTTTCGTCGGGAAGGAACTCCCCTACCTCGATCCCGTCGAGGTCCATCGCCCGCCGCCAGTGGCGGTCGCGCGTGGTGATGATGACGTGGCCGCCGCCGCTGGGCAGGTAGTGCTGCACCGCGTTGGCGCTCTCGACGTTGTCGTAGATCAGCAGCCATCGCTCGTAGAGCTCGCGATTGGCGAGGGCGGACAGGACCAGCCTGGCGGAGTAGTCGCGATCGTCGGGGCGGAAGCCGTCGAGGGACATCTTGCGGCCCAGCCCGATCAGCGAGTTGACGATGGTCTCCTCCTGCTCGGCCCTGATCCACCAGACGAGGTCGTAGTCCTCCGTGTGGCGATGCGCGTATTCGGCGGCGATCTCGGTCTTGCCGATGCCGCCCATGCCGTAGACCGGCTGGGGCGGCTGGCCGACCAGCGCGGTCGAGTGCTGCGCGAGCCGGCTGTGGAGCTCGGCGAGCTCACGCTCACGACCGGTGAAACAGCGGTTGCGGAACGGGATCTCCCGCCCCCAGAGGGTGGGGCGGCGCTCCTGCCGCGCGACGTCCTCCATCACGATCACCGCCACTGGTCGCTATTCGGCTTTCGCCACCGATCCTAATGCGATATCTGCCCGCCGCAGGTCGCGTCCGCACCCAGCGGAAAGAGCATTTCCCCCTGAAGCGGACTGCCCTTAATGGCGGTTTACTTCGTCACCTAAAGCGCTCTTTGCCGGGATTACTAACATATATTGAGCTATGTCGGAGATGACGCCGCGCCACCATGCGGCCATTCTCGGCTATTGACTGCGGCGGCCCTTTCATGGACCCTCTGAAGGGTTCCGCACCTCGCCGCCATGACCCGGAAGGCGGTGACGCGTGCACGCCGGTGGCATCGACCGCGACAACGAGGCCGCCTGGGATCTGCTGATCGGGGATCTCAACAATGGTGACTGCATCCCCTTTCTCGGCGCGGGAGCCAGCGCGGAGCGGCTCCCGCTCGGTGGTCAGCTCGCCGCGAAATGGGCCGGCAAGATCAACTACCCGTACGCGGATTCCGACAACCTGGCACGCGTGATGCAATACGCGACCACGATGGTCTATCGTGACGCAACCAGGACGAAACGCGAATTCTTGAGGGCCGAGTTCGCCAACGCGACCCCGCCCGACCGGACGGATCAATTCCCGGTGCACGCCGTGCTGGCCCGCTACCCTCTCCCCCTGTACATCACCACGAACTACGACGACTTCATGTTCCTGGCGCTGCAGCAGGCGCGGAAACAGCCCATTTGGGACTTGTGTCCGTGGTATGCGATGTCTTCCGACGACTGGACCGGGAGTCCTTTTCGTGAACCAGCCTTCACCCCGTGCGTGGAGCGGCCACTCGTGTTCCATCTGCACGGCCACCACAAGGAGCCGCACTCGATCGTGCTCATCGAGGACGACTACCTCGACTTCCTGGTCAGGCTGGCCCAGGACGGCAGGCACACCAACGCGTCGTCCGCTGCCCTCCGCGGCGGACACCCGATGACGCTGCTGCCCTTCCCGGTCCGCACCGCGCTGCGGACGAAGGCGCTGCTGTTCATCGGCTACGGCCTGCGCGACTGGACGTTCCACGTCATGTTCCGGACCCTGCTGCACGGCCTGCCCGGCACCATGCGCAGGGAGCACACGAGCATCCAGCTCAACCCGGACGACCATTCCGCCGAGGAGCGCCAATACCTCGCGCGCTACTTCCAGGCCCAGAGCATCCGCATCCTGTGGGAGACCCCGCGCTCGCTCAACGACAAGCTTGCCGCCGGACTCCGGGGGACGCCATGACCAGCAATCCCGAGCCGTACGTCGGCCCGCGCCCCTTCCGCCGCACCGAGTCCGCCCTGTTCCACGGCAGGTCGGAGGAGGCCCGCCACCTGCGGGACGCCTGGCTGTCCGAGCGGGTGGTGGTGCTCCACGGCCCCGCCGCCGTCGGCAAGACGTCCCTGCTGCACGCCGGGGTCCTCCCGCTGCTCGACGACGAGCCGCGCACGCTGACGCTGCCCGTCGGACGGCTGATCCACCAGCCCACCTGGCCCCTCGCGCACGCGTCCGGGCCGGGCGGCTACCGCTTCACCCTGATCAGCAGCTGGACCCCCGCCCGCCAGACCCCCGACCCCGGGCAGACGGTCGGCTCGGCGCTGGAGAGCATCCTCGCCGGCGCCACACCGCACCGGGTGCTGGCCGCGATCGACCACATGGAAGAGCTGTTCACGGCCTTCCCCGCCCGGCTGCCCGAGCGCGACCGCCTCATCGGCGAGCTGGCCCAGGCCCTGCGGGACCTGCCGCTCAACCTGCTGCTCCTGGTGCGCGACGACCAGCTCGCCACGCTGAGCGGCTACGAAGGGCTGCTGAACCCCCAGCCGTTCGCCTATGTGCGCCTCGACGGCCTGGGGCAGGCGTCCGCGGTGGCCGCGGTGACGAGACCGGCCTCGCACAGCGGCCACCGCTACGCGCCCGGCGTGGCGGAGCGGCTGGTCGAGCGGCTGCGCAAGACGACCTACACCGACCGGCTGGGCGAGAGCGTCGAGATCGTCAGCGAGCGGGTCTCGCCCTTCGAGCTGCAGATCGCGTGCGCGGCGCTCTGGTCCGGCCTGGGCGACTACGACGACACGATCACCGCGGAGCTGCTCGCCCAGCTCGGCGACCTCGCCGGCATCCTCGCCGCCTACTTCGACCGCGCGGTCCGCGACGTGAGCCTGGAGACCGGCGTGTCCGAGCCGGAGCTGCGCGCCTGGATCGAGACGACCTTCATCACCGAGCGGGGCACGCGCGGCACCGCCTACCGAGGCCTGACGCAGACCGCCGACATGCCCAACGCCGTGGTGGACGCCCTGGTGGCCAGGCACATCCTCACGGAGGAGCAGCGCGCCAGGAGCCTGTGGTACCAGCTCGGCCAGGAACGCCTGGTCGAGGCCATCCGCACCGCCCACCACGTCACGCCTGCCCGCGATCGGCCGCAGGAGCACACGCCCGCCGACTTCCGCGCCGCCGCGGAGGCCGCGCTCGGTGAGGGCAACTTCATCTCGGCCCGCCGCTTCGCCGACGTGGCGGCCAGCCGCTCCTTGGAGCAGGGCGACGAGCGGCAGTTCGCCAACCTGCTGGCGTTCAAGGCGGAGGTGGCCAGGGTCGAGGGCGACCTGGAGGCCGCCAGGGAGACGCTGACCGCGGCGCGCTCGCAGTTCGAGAGCCAGCAGGACGCCCTGGCCACCGTACGGGTCCTGACGGCGCTCGCCGAGGTCTGCCTGTCGATGGGCAGCCCGGACGAGGCGGTGGACCTGGGCCGGCAGGCGGTGGCCAGGATGCCGGGAGACGTCCCGGCCCGCACGCTCCTGGCCCACGCGCTCTGGCGGGCCGGCTCGCCCGCGGACGCGGAAGCCGCCTACAACGACGCGCTCGACCTGGACCGCAACGCTGCCCGGGCACTCCACGGCCGGGGCCAGGTCCGGATCGCGCTCCGCGACTTCCGCGGCGCGCTGGCGGACCTGGACCGGGCGCTGGCGCTCGGCCTGCCCCGGTCCGAGGAGGACCTGGCCAGGGAGGCGCGCGAGCAGGCGCTGAGGCGGCTCGTCGGCTATCCGGAGAGCTGAACCGAGACGCGAGCAGACGCTGAGGCGGCTATCCGGAGAGCTGAACCGTCGCGATCTCCCACGGCTTCAGCGCCAGGCGGAGCACGCCGTCCGCGACCGGGAGCCGGTCGCCGGGGCGGCCGCGCAGGTCGGCGTGGCGGGCCTCGGTGAAGGGGCCCTCGATGACGGCCTCCGTGGCGGCCGGCGTGAGGGCCACGACCCTGAGCTCCTGCCGGTCGTCACGCATCCGCAACGAGGTCATCACCACGCCGTCGCCCGTCACCGACAGCCCGGACGCGGGATCGGGCAGCGCCGAAGCGCGTTCGCCCTGGCCCGGGACCACCAGCAGGTCGTGGCGGAAGGTCTCGGCCTGCGGCACGACCTCCTGCCAGGACTCCGCGTACGGCATCAGCGCCAGGCTCACCGAGCGGACCCCGCGCGACTGGGCGGCCGGAGTCGGCAACTGCGGCCCGGCCGGCTCGGGGCGCAGGGCGTTGCGGTTGCGGGACAGGTAGGCGACCGAACGCAGGAGCGTCAGGGCCAGCTCGCCGTCCGCCACCTCGTACTCCGTCACGTGTTCCAGCAGCGCCGCCACGCCTCCGGACGCCACCCACGAGGAGGCGGGGAAGGTGGGCAGCGGGGTCTCGCCGCAGCCGCCCTCCGAGGTGAGCCCGCGGGTGACGACCGCGAACTGGCCCTCGGCGTGCGACTCCGTCGCCGGAGCGGGCAGCGGCACGTGCAGCCGAACCCGATGGTCCGCGCACCGGTTGTCGAACTCGACGCGCAGGCGTGCGTACGGCTCGCCGGCCCGCAGCTCGACGCGGGTGGTGACGACGATCCCCTCGGTCCGCGGGGCCCGCGAGGGAGCGGGCAGCTCGGGCGCGCCGTCGATCCCGTCCCCCGATGCCGGCCACCGGTACGTACGCCGTACGTCCACCGCCGCCACCAGCGGACCCGAGCAGATCAGCTCCGTCTCGACGGACGACGGCTCGGACACGAGCAGGTCGTCGGCCGGAGGCGCGTGGTTGTAGGTGTCGCCGACGTCGCCGCCGTCCACGATGCGCCCGGCTCCCGTGACCGTCGTGCCGTCCGCGCTCACCAGCGTCAGCGTGCCGTCGCCGGCGATCGTGACCCGGAGCAGGCCGTTGTCCAGCACCTCCTCGTCGCCGCGCACCGGTGTAGGAGCCGGCCGGCCCTCGCCGGCGGGCGACCCGTGCACCTGCTCGCGGGGCACCGGCCGGATGCTCGTGTGGCCCAGCGGCGGGACCTCCACCAGAGCGGCGACCGTGCGCCTGGGCTCGGCGAGGATGCGCACCCGCCGCACGTCGCCGGTCGCCGCGCGCAGGTCGTCCAGGTCGATCACGGCCGACGTCTCCCGCGCCACCGTGAACGTCAGCGTCTCGCCCTCCACCGACCACGCCGTGATGTGCTGCCCGTACAGCTCGGTGCCGTGGACGAAGGTCAGCGCCGTGGCGGCGTCCATCTCCTCGTCCAGCAGCAGCGTGGGCGCGTACTCCAGCGGCTGCACCGGCACCGGCGCGCCCGAGGGGTCCACCAGCGGGTCGGTGCCGGCCACGTCCACGACCACGACGCCCCTGCGCGCGGCGGGGGTCGGGTTGACGAGGAGCACCCCGTCGGAGGGCACCGATGCGGCCAGCCGGGCGGTCACCATGTCGCGTACGGCCTGGCCGAGGTGCTCGGCCTCGGCGATGCGCGCGGCCACCTGCTGGGCGGTGTCGTCCACGCCGCAGCCGGTCACCGAGTCGTGGCCGCTGGCGTCGACCAGCCGCCACCACGCCATGTCGAGGAAGCGGCCCGGCCACTCGGCGCCCCAGAGGGTGGCCAGCGGCTCGGCGTAGCGCTCGACCATCCGCTCGGCGCGGCCCATGGCCTGCTTGACGTGGGCCCGGACCGAGATGACGCCGGGCAGGATGTTGGCGCGGGCGTGGGAGCGCAGCTCTCCTTCGACGCGCGGCAGCCCGTCCACCTCACCGGAATATTTCCCGATATATCCGGACAGGGTGTCCATCCGGGCGCCGATCGCCGCCACCATCTCCGGCAGCCCGCGCACCGGTGCCGAGTGGTCCGTGCCGTACATGGCGAGCAGCGCGCCATCGGGCCCGTGCCACTCCCGCATGGTCGTGACGAACGCGGCCGCCCGCTCGGCCAGCCCGGCCGAGTCCGAGAACAGGTGCGCCCCGTTCCCGTAGCCGCCCGCGGGCAGGTACTGGGTGCGCAGCGCCGTCCCGTCCGGCGCGACCCAGGCGAAGGCGTCCGTGGTCACCGAGGACGGCACCCCGCGGTAGACGCACGCGTGCAGCAGCCCGGCCTTGCGCAGGATCTGCGGCATCTGCGCCGTGTGCCCGAACATGTCGGGCAGGTACCCCACCGGCATCGCCCCGCCGAGCTTGTCCGCCCGGCTCATGCCCAGTTCGAGGTTGCGCACGATGTTCTCGCCCGAGCACAGGAACTCGTCGAGCAGGATCTGCCACGGCCCCACCGCCAGCCGCCCCGACTCGACGAGCGCGGCGATGCGGTCGCGGTTCTCGGGCCGCACCTCCAGATAGTCGTCCACGCAGGCCAGCTGCCCGTCGAGGGTGAAGTGGTAGGCGGGCTCGCGCTCCATGGTGTCGAGCACCTCGTCGAGCAGCGCCACCAGCCGCAGCCGGAAGCGCTGGAACGGCTCGTACCACTCCCGGTCCCAGTGCGTGTGCGGTACGACGACGATCTCAGTACTCACGCGGCCTCCCCTCCGATGGGCAGATCATGCTGTACGGCGTAACGAGCGGCGATCCGCTGGGCGGTCACGATGTCCTCCAGCCCGCCGCCCGCGTCGGTGAGGGGCGGCTTGCCATCGTTCACGAAAGCATGAAAGGCGGCCAGCTGTACTTCGAACGCCTCGGTCACGTCGCGGTATTCGGTGCGGCTCTCGGCGCCGGAGACCACGGTGAGCGTGGTGGGCGCGTTCATCAGGTAGGGCGAGGGGAAGACCAGCTCCAGCGAGCCCCTGTCGTGGTGGATGGCCACGGTCTCGCGGTAGGCCGGGTAGTCCTCCAGGTAGTGCCAGCGGATCGAGAACCGCCCCCGGACGGGCAGAGGCCCGGTGATCTCGATGGACCCCGGCGCGGGCCCCCACGCCTCAACGTACGAAATTTCCGCAGGCGACCCGGTAAAGCGCCTCAAGAGCGACAAATCGTGGCATATCGAGCCCAAGGCCACCCCGTACAGCGCCCGTACCTGCTCCGGCGCCGACTCCCCCAGCGCCCGCGAGACCAGGTCGCGCTCGGCGGCCCGCAACGAGTCGAGCAGCCCCGGATCCACATCCCGCGCCTGCGTCAGGTTCGCGAACGCCAGCTGCGACTCCCCGCTCGGATGCAGCACGGTCACCTCGACCGACCTGATCGCCTCCGGTCCACCCAGCTCGGCCAGCAGTTCCTCGGCCCGGCGCACGGCCGGGTCGTACTGCTTCATGTAGCCCACCATCAGCCGCCCCTCGGGGAGGCCGGCCACCTCGGCCCTGGTCAGCGCGAGCGGCTTCTCGCACAGCACGGCGTACCCGCCGGCCAGCGCCCGGCCGACCGTCTCCCCGTGCGAGCCCGAGGCGAGGACCAGCACGGCCTCGAAACCCCCGGCCGAGAGCAGCTCAGCCACCGACGTGAAGCGCCTGGCGGCGCCCAGCCGGTCACCCACCGCGTCGGCGAGCGTCCGCGACAGGTCGCAGACCGCGACCACCTCGAACAGGTCGCGCCGCCTCGACAGCAACGGCACGTAGACCGCCTGCGTGACGGCGCCGCATCCCACCAGCGCGATTCTCACAGTCCCAAGTCCTCCAGCCTGCGGCGGTTGGCCGCCTGGTCGGCGATGTTCTGGGCGACGGTGCGGCGTCCGGGCAGGGTGTCCTGCTCGATGACGACCCAGCCCGCGTAGTCGATCTCGTCCAGGACGCGCACCACGGCGGGCAGGTCCAGCTCGCCCTCACCGAGCGGGGCGAATCCGCCGCGCCCCATGAGCTCGCGCAGGTCCACGCCGTCGGCCAGGGCCTGGGCGAGGATCTTCGTGTCGCCGTCCTTGATGTGCACGTGCCCGACCCGGCCCGACCAGTCGCGCAGCGCGCTCACCGGCTCGCCCCCGGCCAGCAGCAGGTGGCCGGTGTCCAGGCAGAGCTGCACGTCGGTCAGCTCCAGCAGCCGCTCGACGTCGTCGGGGGTCTCGACGTAGGTGCCGAGGTGGTGGTGGAACACGGGCTCCAGCCCGCGCTCGCGGCACCGGTCGACCGCCCTCTGCACCCGGGCCGCGTAGCCCGCCCACTCGGAGGCCGCCAATCCTGGAACGCTCCCACCCGGGCGCGCGAACCGCTCCGGCGACCCCGAGCAGGCCAGCGTGGGCCGCGGCCCGAACCCCTCGGGCGCCGGCGGCGCGGCGGCGAACACGTCGAGCGCGGCCTCCAGCGCGGGCAGCCCGGCCTCGTACGCCGCCGCGTCGTTGTAGGGCAGGTCCACCCAGCCGCCCGCGAGCAGCAGCCCGTTCCCGGCCAGCCGGTCGGCGAGCCCGGATCCGGTGCCCAGGTAGCCGATCGGCCCGGAGTCGATGCCCTCGTACCCGGCCTCGGACAGCGCCCGGACCATCTCGTCGGCGCTCAACGGTGGCGGCTCGGTGGCCAGCTCGAACACGCCGAAGCTCACGGGCGCGTTGGCGACTTTCACTCGCACAGTGCGATCACCTCGTTCTCGTAAGTTTCCAGGCGGTGGCGTCCGTCAAGGGCCCGCAGCAGGACGCGCTCCCCGTGTACGACCTGCCGGGTGCCGTCGGGGCGTACCAGGACCAGGCCGTCGGCGTCCAGGGCGAGCAGTTCGTCGCCCAGCCTGAGCAGCAGCGGGCCGTCGGGGCCGGTGGAGACGGCGGTGCGCCCGGCGCGCACGCCGTCGAGCACCGTGCTCGTGTCCTCGGCCAGCACCCATGTCGTCGGTCCGCCGGGCAGGCCATCGGAGCCGTGGCGGTGGAAGTCGCTGCCGCCGATCGCGATCACGTCGTCGCGCCAGGCGTCCGCCCAGGCCAGCGGCGCGCCCCAGCGGCGGTCCCACCAGCCGGAGCTCCAGACCTCGGCGATCCGCGGCCGCCGGGTGATGGGCAGCAGCCAGGCGCAGTCGCCGCCGAGCGGGTGGTTGATCGAGATCAGCCCGCCCGCGCGCTCGGCGTGCTCCACCCAGGAGTCGGCGGGCTGCCGGAAGTCCACCCAGCCGACCTCCCCGAACACGTTCGCGTGGCCCCGGTCGGTGGTGACCTCCTGACCCGGGATGAGCGTGATCCCACGGTCGGTCTTGCCCAGCCAGGGGTGGTGGCTGACGGTGTTGTGGTCGGTGACGGCCAGGAAGTCGAGGCCGCGCCCGTGGGCCAGCTCGGCCAGTTCGGCGATGGTCAGGCTGCCGTCGCTGTGCAGGGTGTGGGCGTGGAAGTCGCCCGCGAACCACCGCAGGCCGTCGACGGAGGGCACGTCCCGGCGGGGCGGGCGCTCCCCGTGCGGCGGCTCCTCGGCCACCGGCTCGGCGGGGGCGACGGCCGAGGTGGTGATCTCCAGCGAGTAGTCGAGGCCCTGCGGCGGGATGCGGTGCAGCCGCAGCCACACGTGCCACGTGCCCGCCTCAGGCTCACCCGGCAGGTAGCCGGGCGTCGCCCAGTCCGGGGTGATCGTGTACTCGTCGCGCGCGCCGCCCGACCAGCCGCGGAAGCCGCCGGGAGCGCCGCAGCCGAGGTCGATGACGCCCTGCGACCGGTCGTACGCCAGCCGCACGGTCACGGCGGCGGTCCCCGCGGGCACCTCGAAGGGCACCTCGCGCAGGATCCGCTCCAGCCGGTCGTCCAGACTCCAATGGCCTCTCAAACCAACTCCCCGTCCCGGTAGACGAGGGCGCGGTCGCGCCGGGGCGTCGCGTAGCCGTCGTCGCCGATCTCGGGCTCGCTCCCCTCGGGCACGACGGCCTGCACGGTCACGTCGTTGACGTCGAGGGTCACCAGGTGGGACGCGCCGAGGTTCTCCACGATGGCCACCTTGCCGCCCAGCGCGCCCCCGCCGGGCTCGGGCGAGTAGGCCAGGTATTCGGGTCGCACGCCGTACACGATCTTCTCCCCGTCGGAGAGCCGTCCCTCGGCCGAGGCCGGGACCGCCACCTTGCACCCTGCCACTTCCAGCGTGTCACCTCGTACGACGCCGTCGAGCAGGTTCATGGGTGTCGAGCCGATGAATCCGGCCACGAACGTGTTCGCGGGCCGCTGGAAGACCTCGGCCGGCGTGCCGATCTGCCGGATGTGCCCGGCTTCCATGACGGCCATCCGGTCGGCCATGGCCAGGGCCTCCGCCTGGTCGTGGGTGACGAAGACGGTGGTGACGCCGAGCTCGCGCTGGAGCTTCTTCAGGAACGTACGCGCCTCCAGCCGCAGCCGGGCGTCCAGGTTGGACAGCGGCTCGTCGAACAGGAACGCCTGCGCCTGCGTGGCCATCACCCTGGCCAGCGCCACCCGCTGCTGCTGCCCGCCCGAGAGCTGGCCCGGCCGCCGGTCCATGAGCTGTTCGAGCCCGAGCCGCGCCCCCACCTCGGCGGCCTTGTCGCGGCGGGCGCCCTTGGCGACCTTCTTGATGCGCAGCGGGTAGGCGATGTTGTCCGTGACGTCCATGTGCGGGAAGAGCGCGTAGTCCTGGAAGACCATGGCGACGTCCCGGCCGCCGGGCTGCACGCCCGTCACGTCCCGGTCACCGATGACCACGACCCCGCCGGTGGCGGTCTCCAGGCCGGCGATCGTGCGCAGCAGCGTGGTCTTGCCGCAGCCGGAGGGGCCGAGCAGGGCGAAGAACTCGCCGTCGGGGATGACCAGATCGAGCGAGTCGAGCGCCTTCACCCCGCCGGGATAGACCTTGGTCAGCCCGCGTAGTTCGATTCCGGCCATTAACGCTTGATCCCTCCGTGGAAGCGGAAGCCGTACTTCTTGCTGACGAACAGGTACATGAGCACCACGGGAATCGAGTACAGGAGGCCGAACGTGGACAACATGCTGAGGTTGGCCTGGCCGCCCTCGGTGTAGAGGGTGTACGTGATCACCGCCGCCGGATACTGCTCGACGTCCCTCAGCAGCAGATACGGCATCAGGAAATTTCCCCACACGTTGGCCACGGCCCAGACCGCGACCGTCGCCAGACCAGGACGTACGAGCGGCACCACCACGTGCCGCACGATCTGCAGCGGCGTGGCCCCGAACACCCGCGCCGACTCCTCGTACGACTTCGGCGTCGAGTCCATGAAGTCCTTGAGCATGAAGATCGCCGCCGGCAGCAGCCCGCCGGTCAGGATGAGGATCAGCCCGAGCTGCGAGTCGATGAGGTTGAGCTCCACCGCGAGCTGGAACAGCGGCACCATGGCCGCCGTCCCCGTGATGATCGACGACAGCAGCAGCAACGCGTAGAGCAGCGCGTCCCGGCCGGGCAGCCGCACCCGGCTCAGCGCGTACGCGGCCAGCCCAGCCATGATCACCACCAGGACGGCCGTGCCGACCGACAGCAGCACGGAGTTGTAGAGGGACGGCAGCGCGTACGGATGCTCGACGACCGCCTTGAAGTTCTCCAAGGTGAAGTCGGGCACCGTGACCTGGTACGTCGGGTTAGACGTGAAGGGCGCCGTCACCAGCCACAGCAGCGGGATCGTGAAGAAGGCCAGCAGCACCGCGATCAGCGTGTAGAAGCCGATCCGGCCCAGCACGAAACGCGTCATTTCTTGCTCCGGAGCAGCCGCAGGTAGAACACCGCCACGACCAGGTTGATGAGCAGGATGATCGTGGAGACCGCGGCGCCGTGGCCCAGCTCGCCGCTCTGCAGCGCGACCTTGTACACGTGCACGGCCAGCACCTCGGACTTGCCGTCGGGGCCGCCCGCGGTGAGCAGGAAGGGGGTGAAGTCGTTGAAGGTCCACAGGCTGATGAGCAGCAGGTTCGTCAGGATGTGGCCTCTGATGTGCGGGAACACCACGTCCCTGAGCTGCTGCCAGCCGGAGGCCCCGGCCAGGCGGGCGCTCTCCAGGTGCGACGGGGGCACGTTCCCGAGCGCGGCGCCGTACAACATCATCGAGAAGGCCGTGCCGCGCCAGATGTTGAACACGATGATCGACAGCATGGGGTGGTCGAGCAGCCAGGCGAAGCCCTGGATGCCGAGCAGCGCGTTCAGCGTGCCCGCGTCGCGGTCGAGCAGCGCCACCCACAGGAAGGACACGATCGCACTGGGCAGGATCCAGGCCAGGATGACCAGGCCCTCGACCACCCGCTTCACCGGCCCGCGCCGGTCGCGCAGCAGCCAGGCGATCGTGAAGCCGAGCCCGACCTGCCCGATGACGGCCGAGCCCGCCACGAACTCGACCGTCAGCCAGGTGGAGCTCCAGAACTCCGGGTTGGAGACCGCGTCGATGAGGTTGGCCGGCCCGACGAACTGGGGAGCCGCTGCGGCGGCGCCGGTCAGGCGGTAGTTCGTGAGGCCGAGATAGAGCACCCAGAGCGCGGGGAAGACGAGGAAGACCGCGACGAGCAGCAGGGCGGGGGCCACGAAGGCCCCTGCCCGCAGCCTGCCCAGGCCCGCCGCGTCCGAGCTGTAGCGGCCCGGCGCGGCGGCCTCGGTGGCCTCAGGAGGCGATGTTGCCAGGGCCACCGACGATTCCTTCGAGCTTCTTCTGGTAGTCGGCCGCTGCCTGGTCGGGCGCCGTGCCACCCACCACCGCGGCCGTGGCCTCCTGCAGCGCCACCGACACCTGCGGGTAGACGGCCACCGGCGGCCGGTAGGCCGTCAGCGGCAGCACCTTCTCCGAGATGTACGTCAGCAGCGGCTCACCGGCGAGGATCTCCTTGTTGACGTCGGTGCGCGGCGTGATGCGGACGTTGCCGTCCTTGGTCTCCTCCTTCAGCCCCTCCGGCGAGAGCGTGAAGGTCGCCAGCTCGAAGGCCTCCTTCGGGTGCTTGCTGTTGGGGTTCACCGTACGCAGCGCGCCGCCCGACATGCTGACGAAGTCCTGCCCGCGGATGCCCTTGCCGGGCTCCATCGCGGGGATCATGGCATAGCCGACGACCTGGTCGCGGTCGGCCATCTTGGCCACGCCGGTCGCGGGGTTGACGACGCCGCGCCAGAAGTAGTCGCCCTCCATCAGGATGCCGATCTTGCCCGCGGCGAACTGCTGGAACGACTTGTCGCGGCCCTTGGCCTCCTGCTGGAGCTTGGGGTCGCCGAGGCCGCCGCCGTAGATCTTCTGGTAGAGGCCGAGCGCGTCCTTCAGGGGCTGGGAGGCGCCCGCCCACTTGCCGTCCTTCTGCACCTCGCCGCCCGCGCCCGCGAGCAGCGGCAGCACGCCCTGCATGGAGGTGGCCTCGCCCATCGCCGTGCCGGCGTTGATCTGGATCGGCACGGGCACGCCGGAGGACTTCAGCTTCGTCCCGGCGTCGAGGACCTCCTGCCAGCTCTTCGGCTGCCAGTCGGCCGGCAGCCCGGCCTTCTGGAAGAGCGTCTTGTTGAAGTAGAGCACCCGGCCGTCGGTGCCGACGGGCAGCGCGTACTTCTTGCCGTTGAACGTGGCCAGGCCCTGGACGGCCTCGGGGATCTGCGACCAGCCGTCCCAGCTGTCGGCGTCCGCGCCGACCAGGTCCGCCAGCGGCTTGAGGTAACCCGCCTCGGCGAACTCGCCCGCCCAGATGCCGTCTATGTCGATCACGTCGGCGCCCTTGCCTGACTTGAGGTCCAGGGAGAGCTTGGTCTTGTACTGCTCGTCGTCGACGCCGCTGGGGACGAACTTGACCTTGACGTTCTTGCCCTTCGCCTTCTGCGCCGCCTCGAACTTGGGGATCACCCAGTTCGCGATGAAGTTGGCGCCGGCGGCGTTCTTCCCGCCCGCGATGGCGTTCTGGGTGATCGTCAGCTCGATGGCGTCACCGCCTCCGCCGCCACCGGACGACTGGCCGCAGGCTGCGAGCCCCAGCCCGGCCACGGTGACGACCGCGACCACACCTATCGACCGTTTCCGCAATGCCATCCAAACCCTCCGACAGGTCCGTAAGGAGGTAACGCCCTGGGCCAATATGTCATGACATCCATATGACGTAAAGGCCTGGCCAAATTTGCGGAGAGTGCCCACACGCTGTGTCTTTGCTCAGCGGGCCGGGAGCCAACCGTCCGAACAGGCGTGTTGTGAGTCGCCCGGGGGTTTGAGCTGAGGGACATTAGGTTACATAGCGGACATCCGAATGTCATGACAATATGCCATAGTGTCGAAGGTAAGCTCCATTCCTGGAGGTGCTTTGTACGACCTGATCACGTTCGGGCGCTCCGGCGTCGACGTCTACCCGCTGCAGACCGGTGTCGGCCTGGCCGACGTCGAATCCTTCGGCAAGTTCCTCGGCGGCAGCCCCACCAACGTCGCCGTCGCCGCGGCGCGCCACGGGCTGCGCTCCGCCGTGATCACCGGCGTGGGAGCGGACCCCTTCGGAGAGTTCGTCCGTAGAGCGATCCGCGGGTTCGGCGTGGACGACGCCTTCGTGAGCACCGTCGAGGGCCCGCCGACTCCCGTGACGTTCTGCGAGATCTTCCCGCCCGACCACTTCCCGATCTACTTCTACCGCGGCGAGCACCCGCCTGACCTGCAGATCTCCCCATCCCATCTCGACCTCGGGGCCATCGCGGAGACGAGCCTGTTCTGGTTCTCGCTGACCGGGCTGAGCCAGGAGCCGAGCGCCGCCGCCCACGCCGCCGCGCTGTCGGCGCGCACGTCGGGCTGGACCGTGTTCGACCTCGACTGGCGGCCGTCGCTGTGGAAGTCGCGGGAGGCGGCCCACGAGGCCGCGCGGCGGACGCTCCCGTACGCGAACGTCGCGGTCGGCAACCTCGACGAGGTGGAGAACGCGGTCGGCGTGCGCGACCCGGAGGCCGCCGCGCAGGCGCTCCTGGACGCCGGGGTGAAGGTCGCGATCGTGAAAATGGGCCCTGAGGGGGTTCTCGCGCGTACCTCCGAGGAGAGCGTGGTGGCGGAACCGGTGGAGGTGAAGGTGGTCAACGGCATCGGAGCGGGTGACGCGTTCGGCGGGGCGATCTGCCTCGGGCTGCTGCGCGGCTGGCCGCTGGAGCGGACGGTGCGCTTCGCCAACGCGGCGGGTGCGTTCGTGGCCGCCCGGCTGGCCTGCGCCGACGCCATGCCGTCCACAGCCGAGGTGGAAGACCTGCTGAACGGAGCGGGCTCTTGAGCGACCTCACCCTGCCCAGGACCTCCGGCTACGAGCGGCTCACCCAGATCCGGGCCACCCGGCCGGAGGAGATCGCCGAGGCCGCGGCCCGGCGGCAGCGGCGCGGCCTGCCCGGCGAGGGCGAGCGACTGCTGATCATCGCCGCCGACCACACGGCCCGCGGCGCCCTGGGCGTACGCGACCGGCCGCTGGCCATGGCCAGCCGCGCCGGCCTGCTCGACCGCCTCCAGGTGGCGCTCTCCCGCCCCGGCGTGGACGGCATCCTCGCCTCCCCCGACGTCATGGAGGACCTGCTCCTGCTCGGCGCCCTGGAGGGCAAGCTCGCCTTCGGCTCCATGAACCGGGGCGGCCTGCTGGGCTCGGTCTTCGAGGTGGACGACCGTTTCACCGGCTTCGACGCGGCCTCGATCGACGAGATGCGCCTGGACGGCGGCAAGATGCTGCTCCGCATCGACCCAGCCGACCCCGCCACGGTGGCCACCCTGGAGTCCTGCGCCCGGGCCGTCACCGACCTGGCCCGCCACCGCCTGCCGGCCATGGTGGAGCCCTTCTGGGCGTTGCGCTCCGAGTCCGGGGCGCTGCGCAACGACCTGTCCCCCGAGGCCGTGATCCGCGCGATCAGCATCGCCCAGGCGCTCGGCACCACCTCCGCCTACACCTGGCTCAAGATCCCGGCGGTGGCGGAGATGGAGCGCGTGATGGCCGCCACCACGCTGCCCGCGCTGCTGCTCGGCGGCGACCCGCCGGACATCGACGCCGCCTACGCCGACTGGGACCGCGCCCTGAGCCTTCCCGGCGTACGCGGCCTCGTCGTGGGCCGAGCCCTGCTCTACCCTCCGGATGACGACGTGGCGAAAGCGGTGGACAACGCCGCGGCACTGGTACGGGAGACCCGCGCATGACATACGTTCCGTTCGGCAAGGCCGCGAACGGCCCCTGGTCCGTCGAGATCACCCCGTCCCTGGCGGGCTGGACGTACTCGGGCCTGCGCATCGTGGACCTGGCGGACACACCGGTCTCGTTCGACACCGGCGACGAGGAGACGCTGGTCCTCCCGCTGTCGGGATCCTGCACGGTCACCACCTCCGCCGCGACGTTCGAGCTGACGGGACGGCCTTCGGTCTTCAGCGGGCCGAGCGACTTCGCCTACGTGCCGATCGGCTCCCACGTCACCCTCCGGGGCACCGGGCGCATCGCCCTGCCCTCCGCCCTCGCCACCCGCGCCCTCGAGCCCCGCCACGTGCCCGCCGACCAGGTCTCGGTCGAGATCCGCGGCGCGGGCCAGGCCACCCGCCAGGTGAACAACTTCTGCGCCCCCGGCGCCTTCGACTGCGACAAGCTCATGGCCGTGGAGGTCATCACCCCGGGCGGCAACTGGTCGTCGTACCCGCCGCACAAACACGACACCGACAACCCCGGCGAGGCGGTCCTGGAGGAGATCTACTACTTCGAGGTGGCCGGCCAGGGCAACGCCTACCAGCGCGTCTACTCCTCCGAACGCGGCCACATCGACACCCTGGCCGAGGTCTCCTCGGGCGACGTCGTCCTCGTCCCGTACGGCTACCACGGCCCCGCCATGGCCGCCCCCGGCTACGACCTCTACTACCTGAACGTCCTGGCGGGCCCGGCGGAGGAACGCTCGATGGCCTTCTGCGACGACCCCCGCCACGCGTGGATCCGCTCCTCCTGGGAAAGCCAGCCCACAGACCCGAGACTGCCGTTCGGGAGGACTTCATGACCAATATGACCGTCGCCCAGGCCGTCGTGCGCTTCCTGGCCCAGCAGTGGAGCGAGCGCGACGGCGTGGAACGCAGGTTCTTCGGCGGCTGCGCCGGCATCTTCGGCCACGGCAACGTGGCCGGGCTCGGCCAGGCGCTGGCCACCTCCACCGAGGACCTCCCCTACCACCTGAGCCGCAACGAGCAGGCCATGGTCCACACGGCCGCCGCCTACGCCCGGGCCAGCAACCGCCTGGCCACCCTGGCCTGCACCACCTCCATCGGCCCCGGCGCGACCAACATGATCACGGGCGCGGCGGGCGCGACGATCAACCGGCTGCCGGTGCTGCTGCTGCCCGGCGACATCTTCTCCACCCGCGTGGCGGGCCCGGTGCTGCAGGAGCTGGAGGACCAGCGCTCGTACGACATCTCGGTCAACGACTGCTTCAAGCCGGTCTCCCGCTACTGGGACCGGATCAACCGCCCCGAGCAGCTCCCGTCGGCGCTGCTGGCGGCCATGCGCGTGCTCACCGACCCGGCCGAGACCGGCGCGGTGACGCTGGCGCTGCCGCAGGACGTGCAGGCGGAGGCCCACGACTGGCCGGAGGAGCTGTTCGCGCGCCGCGTCTGGCACGTCCCCAGGCCGCGCCCCGAGCGGGCCGCCGTGTTCCGGGCGGCCCAGCTGGCCAAGTCAGCCGTGCGCCCGCTGATCGTCGCGGGCGGCGGGACGATCTACAGCGAGGCCACGGAGCAGCTGCGGATCTTCGCCGAGACGTACGGCATCCCGGTCGCCGAGACGCAGGCCGGCAAGGGCGCGCTCCCGTACGGGCACCCGCTCGCCGTGGGCGCGATCGGCGCCACCGGCACCACGGCCGCCAACGCGCTGGCCCGCGAGGCCGACCTGATCATCGGCGTGGGCACCCGCTACAGCGACTTCACCACCGCCTCCCGGACGATCTTCGCTCCCGACGCCCGCTTCCTCAACCTCAACATCACCGCCTTCGACGCCGCCAAGCTGTCCGGCCTGCAACTGGTCGGCGACGCCCGCGACGGGCTGGCGGACCTGGTCGAGGCGTTCGCGGGCTGGAGGGGCGCGCCGGAGGACTACCGCGCGCGGGCCGCCGAGCTGACCAGGGAGTGGGACGCGGCGGTGGACCGGGCCTACTCGCTGGAGGGCTCGCCGCTGCCCCAGTCCGCGGTGATCGGCGCGGTCAACGCGGCGGCGGCCGAGGACGGCGTGGTGGTGTGCGCGGCCGGTTCGATGCCCGGCGACCTGCACAAGCTCTGGCGGCCGAGCGGGCCCGGCAACTACCACGTCGAGTACGGCTACTCCTGCATGGGCTACGAGATCGCCGGCGGGCTGGGCGTCAAGATGGCGGTGCCGGAGCGCGAGGTGTTCGTCCTGGTGGGCGATGGCTCGTACCTGATGATGGCCCAGGAGCTGATCACGGCGATCTCCGAGGGGATCAAGCTGGTGGTCGTCCTGGTGGACAACTCCGGGTTCGCCTCCATCGGCCGCCTGTCGGAGAGCGTGGGCGCGGAGCGGCTCGGCACCTCGTACCGGCATCGCGACGGCGGGCCGCTGCCCGTCGACCTGGCCGCCAACGCGGCCAGCCTCGGCGCCACGGTGCTGCGCCCCGAGTCGGTCGCCGACCTGCGCAAGGCGCTCGAGGAGACCCGCTCGGGTTCCAGGACCACGGTGATCTACGTACGCACCGACCCGATGGCGGACGACGCCCCCTCCTCCGAGGCGTGGTGGGACGTGCCGGTCGCGGAGGTCGGCGGCACCACCGGCGCGGCGCGGGAGACGTACGAGGAGAACAAGCGTTCCCAGCGTCTCCACCTGACGCCGCCCGCCTGACCAGGGTTGCCCCCCATCCCCTCGGGGAAGGCCTCTGACCAGGCACGATAGGGGGGCAGGGGATGGGGCCGTGGCGGCTGCTCGGTTGGGTCGCGCTGATCGCTGTGGTCGGCTTCTGCCTCAACCAGATCGCCACGGTGGTCATCTCGGTCGTCGTCGGCGTGTTCATCACGGCGCTGCTGCTGCCCCCGGCCCGCTGGCTCAGGTCACGCGGGGTGAGCCGCGCCCTGGCCACCGCGATCGTCTTCGTCGGCGGGATCGTGCTGGCCGGAGGGCTGATCGCGCTGCTGGTGCCGCCCACCATCGACAGCATCGCGCAACTGCGGGTCAGCCTCACCAGGGTGCTCGACAGCCTGTACGACCTGACCTCCCGGTTCGGGGTCGACCCGCGCAAGCTCGCCGCGCAGGCCAAGGAGTACCTGACCGCCCAGGGCCGCCAGATCGCCACGGGCGCGCTGGCCGGGGTCAGGACCGCGGGCGAGATCGTGGTGGGGGCGGCGGTGGCGTTCGTCCTGTCGGTGTACTTCGTGCACGGCGGCGACCGGCTCTTCCACTGGCTCGTGGAGCTCGCACCCGTTTCGGCCAGGGCCCGCATCACCGAGACCGGCGTCCTGATCTTCTCCGTGATCGGCCGCTACATCCGCGGGATCGCGATCGTGGGTGCGGTGGACGGGTTCTTCATCGGCCTCGCGCTGTGGATCCTGGGCGTGCCCATCGCGCTGCCGCTGGCGGTGCTGACGTTCGTGGGGGCGTTCCTGCCGATCGTGGGGGCGTTCACGGCGGGGCTGCTGGCCGCGGTGGTGGCGCTCGTGGCCAAGGGCTGGCTGGTGGCGCTGATCGTGGTCGGGGTGACCGTGACGATTCAGCAGATCGAGGGGCACGTGCTGGCGCCGCAGGTCTACGGCAAGGCTCTCGACCTGCCCGGGGTGATCATCCTGGTGGCGATCGCGGTGGGCGGCCTGCTCTGGGGGATCATCGGCGCGTTCCTGGCCGCCCCGGTGACCGCGGTCATCGTGGCCCTGCTGCACAGGCCGCGGGCCGAGCCCGCCCCGGTCACTCTCGCTCCGCCGCGACCTCCTCCAGCGACTCCCGCGACCAGGTGAGCCGCCCGGCCCGCAGGTCGTCGATGACCGCGCGCAGCCACCGGGTCTCCGCGGCCGTCACCTCGCGCAGGTATTCGATCTCCAGCATGGTGATGCGCGGCAGGTCGGCATCGTCGGCCAGGCTCGCCTCCAGCCCGGCCAGCGTTTCGGCGACCGCCCGCTCGCGCCGCTCGAGCGCCGCCGCCAGGTCTTCCGGGGCGAGCATGAGCGCGTTCGCCAGCGCGGCCGGGAACTGCGGGAACTCCTGCCTGGGCGTGGCCAGCATCTCGTCCAGCCACTTGAGCAGCGCCGTCTCGCCCTCGGCGGTGAGCTCGTAGACCGTGCGCTCGGGGTACTGCTGGTCGCGCTCGGTCTCCCGGACGCTGATCAGGCCGGCCTCCAGCAGCCGGTCGATGGTCCGGTAGAGGCCGGCCCGCTGGCCCACGTTGACCACCAGGTCCTTGCCCCACTGCTTGAGCATGCGCTGGATCCCGTACGGATGCAGCGGCTGGTGGCGCAGCAGGGCCAGCACGGTCAGGGCGAGCGGCGAGCCACGATCGAGAGCCATGGGCCAATACTAGCCTCAAAATTACTAGTTGACGTGAAACTAGTTTCACTGCAACTATCAACCTCATGAACGACATCGAACGCATCCACACCGACCACGCCGTCACCCGGCGCCTGGGCAACTGGACCACCGCGGGCCGCTTCGAGATCCGCACCCGCTACGGCCAGACCACCGTCGACCTGCGCTCCCCCGGCCTGCCCGCCGAGATCGAGCTGCGGCTCGACCTCGACCGCGGCGTGGTCAAGCTGCTGGTCCCCGAGGACGCCACCGTCGAGCACCAGGACCTGCGCTGGAGCGGCAGGGGCCAGGTCAAGGACCACCAGGCGCCCGCGGAGGGCTCCGCGCGGCGCATCCGCCTGGTCGGCAGGGCCGCCGGCAGCGAGATCCGCGTCCGCCGCGGCGGCGTCGCGATCATCACCGCGATGTTGTCCCCCGAGTACGCACGCGACGTCCGCCAGGCCCACCGCAACGGCACCTACCCGACCGTCGACGACCCCGCCCGCACCCTGGAGAAGGCGTCATGAAGCAGACCCCCGTCCTGATCGTCGGCGGCGGCTACGCCGGCCTCGCCTCGGCCCTCTTCCTCTCCCACCAGGGCGTGCCCTGCCTGCTGGTCGACCGCCACCCCGGCGTGTCGCTCCTGGGCCGGGCCCGGGGGATCAACCCGCGCACCCTCGAGATCTACCGGCCGCTCGGCCTGGACGAACCCGTGAAGGAGGCGGGCCGGCCCTTCGACGAGGAGGCCGGCGTGGCCCGCTGCGCGACGCTGGCGGGCGAGTGGCAGTGGCTGTTCGGCGACGAGTCCCCGCGGGCGCTGCCCGAGCTGACCGCGGGCGAGCTCTGCATGGCCGACCAGAGCACGGTCGAGCCCATCCTGATCGAGGCCGCCCGCGCCAAGGGCGCGGAGCTGTGGTTCGACACGCAGTGCCGGTCGATCGAGCCCGACGCCGACGGCGTGACGGCCGTGGTGGAGGACCGCGCCACCGGCGAGCGGCACACGATCAGGGCCCGGTACGTGATCGGCGCCGACGGCTACGGCGGGGCCACCAGGGAGCGGATCGGCATCGCCCGCACCGGCCTCGGCCCCCTGCGGCACTTCGTGACCTACGTCATCAAGGCGGACCTGTCGGAGATCATCACCAAGCGGGCCCTGTTCTGGATCGTCGGCGAACCCGGCGGCGCCGCCTCGGCGGCGTTCGTCTCCCACGCGCTGCCCGACCACTGGGGCCTGTCCCTGCTCTACGACCCGGACAAGGAGTCGCCCGACGACTTCACCGACGAGCGCTGCGTCGCCGCGGCCAAGGCGGTCATCGGCCGCGACGTACCGGTCGAGATCGTCAGCAAGGCGTCCTGGACGGAGGCGGTCGGCGTGGCCGACAGCTACCGCTCCGGCCGGGTCTTCCTCGTCGGCGACGCCGCGCACGTGTGGCCGCCCGCCCAGGGACTGGGGGCCAACTCGGCCGTCCAGGACGCGCACAACCTGGCCTGGAAGCTCGCCGCCGTGCTCGCGGGGCGGGCCTCGGACGCGCTGCTCGACACGTACGAGGCCGAGCGCCGCCCGGTGGCGCTGGAGCTGGCCGACGTGACCGTGCGCAGCCAGGCCGCCAGGTTCGGCTCCGGCCCGGAGGACGACCTGGTGGACCCGGTCACGTGCGTCCTCGGGCAGCGGTACGCGTCCACGGCGATGGCCGGGACCCCGCCCGAGTCGGTGTTCGGCGACGGGGTCTCACGACACGCCCTTCCCGGCACCCGGGCCCCGCACCTCTGGCTCTCCCTCGACGGGCGGCGGATCGGCGTCCACGACCTGTTCCACGACTCGTTCGTGCTGCTGTGCGGGCCCGGCGGGGAGGAGTGGGCGCGGGTGGCGGTCGAGGGCGTCCGGGTGTACCGGGTGGGGTCGGAGCTGGTCGACGTCGAGGGGCACTGGGAGTCGCGGTACGGCTGCGACGCCGTCCTGGTGCGCCCGGACGGCTACGTGGCCTGGCGCTCGGACGATTCGGCGAGCGAGGACGACCCGGCGGCCCGCCTGACAGCCACCCTCCACCAGATCCTCCACTGACCCCGCCGACCCTCACCGGCCCGCGCGGGGAGCGGGAGGGTCAGAGGAGCAGCTCCAGCTCCAGCTCGTGCCGGATCGGGATGCCGTCGGCCTCGGCGGGAATGCCCGGCTTGAGGTCCCGTGCCCGGTCCACGCCGTTGCGGCGCAGGGCGATCAGGTCGAACCCGTACCGCTGGTAGAACCGCAGGGCGTGCGTGTTGTCGTTGGTGGTGACCAGCCAGAGCCTGGCCGCCCCGCCCTCGGCCGCGACGGTGCGCACCGCGTCCAGCAGCGCCGCCCCCACTCCCCTGCCGGGCACCACCGCGTCGATCGTGATGATCTCCACGGAGTCGCCACGCCGGGCGTACGTGATGATCCCGGCCGGCTCGCCCTCGATCTCGGCGATGAAGCCCGGCTGCGCGGCCGCGTCGACCAGCTCGCCGCGGCCCAGGGCCACCACGGTCGAGCCGCCCCAGCTCTCGGTCAGCACCCGGGTCACGTACGCGAGATCTTGCGGCTCGATAGGACGCACGGATATCGCCATGTCCCTCATTATGAGATCTATGCGATGGGTAACGTTCGACTGCTTCGGAACACTTGTCGACTGGCGGCACGGCATCCGCACCAGCGCCGAGCTGATCGCGCCGGGTCAGGGGGCGCGGCTGCTGGAGGCGTACAACCGGCACGAGCACGTCGTGCAGGCCGAGTCCCCGACACTCCGCTACCGCCACGTGATGGCCGAGGCGCTCCGCAGGGCCTGCGCCGACGAGAAGGTGGAGCTGAACGAGGACGACGCCCAGGTGCTGGGCACGACGATCCCGTGCTGGCCGGTGTTCCCCGAGGTGGGCGCCGAACTGTCGGCGCTGCGCGGCGCGGGCTGGCGCCTGGCGCTGCTCACCAACTGCGACCGCGACCTCATCGCCGGGACGCGGCGGCGGCTGCCCGTGGCGTTCGACGCGGTGCTGACGTCGGAGGACGTGGGCGCGTACAAGCCCGCCGACGCGCACTTCGAGACCTTCAGGCGCTCGTACGAGCCCACTCAATGGGTGCACGTGGCGCAGAGCTACTTCCACGACATGGTCCCCGCCCACCGCCTCGGCATCCCGCGCGTGTGGATCAACCGCCAGGGCGAGCGGCCCGCCGACGAGAAGATCATCCAGCAGCGGCTGCCCGACCTCGGCGGGCTGCTCTCCGTGGTCGAGAACGCCTAACGGCGCTGCTCCAGCACGTCCGCGATGCCGGCCAGGAAGGAGTCCACGTCCGCGATGAGGTAGCCGGACCGGAACAGCACCGTCGAGAACTTCGCCGCCCGCACCTCCTTGGCCGTCACCGGGAAGTCGGTCGTCCCGCGCAGGGTGGCCACGATGCGGTCCAGGAAGGCGTCGATCTCGTCCTCGTTGTAGCCGGTGCCCATGCGACCCGGGCGGAAGGCCACCCGTTCGACGCGGGCCGCCTGGGTCTCGAACCACTCCTCGCGCAGCATCTCGCCGGTCGGCTCGGCCATGGCGAGGCGTACCGGTCGCTTGGCCTGGGTCTCCAGCGCCACCACGAACGCCTCCAGGGCGAAGTCGACCGCGGTCTCGACATATCCGCCACGCTTGGCTCGGAACGTGGCCCGTCGCACGTCGTCCGCGCTGACGGGCTCCACGGTGGGCATGCCCCTGCCCAGGGTCGACTCGATCCGCCCGATCAGGGCGTCGACTTCGGCGGGGTCATAGCCTGAACGCATACCCATGACGCGTGGAAAGCGATTCAAGCCCACTCCTCTTGAGAACGTGCTGGGGGCGTCTCCATTGTGGGGCTCTTTATGCTAGCGATGCGACCCGACATATAGCGTTACGAGACCATGCGTCTGTCCAAGGTCTCCTTCCGCTACCGAAGACGTGATCCTTTCGTCATCGAAGACGTCGACACCCAGCTCGCCCCCGGCGATGTGATCGAGCTGACCGGCGTGAACGGGGCAGGCAAGTCGACTCTGCTCCGCCTCCTTGCGGGCCTCACCCGGCCCACGACCGGCACGATCGCCGGGCGTCCCGAGGTGGTCGGCTTCGCTCCCGACCGCTTCCCGACCGCCCAGCCGTTCACGGTCACGGCCTATCTGCGCCACATGTCCCGGGTACGCGGGGGCGCCCGCTGGGAGCCGTGGGCCGAGCGCCTGAACATGGGCCACCTCCTCACCGTCGCCCTGGGCGAGCTGTCGAAGGGCAGCGCGCACAAGGTCGGCCTGGTCCAGGCGCTGATGTCGGAGCCCGGGCTGCTGATCCTGGACGAGCCGTTCGCCGGGCTCGACGTGGACACCCGTGAAGCGCTCCCTTCGATCGCCGGCGAGGTGGCGGGCCGCGGCGGCATGGTCATCGTCAGCGACCACCAGGGCGGCCTGCGCTCGCTGCCCGGGATACGCCATTGGTCGCTGGTGGACGGCCGCCTCAAGGAGAGCACGACGGCGCCCGGCCTCGAACCGGTCGAGGACAGGGGGACGGTCGTGGCCGTCACGGTGCCCGCGTCCGAAGTCCACCACTTCCTCGCCAGGATGCGCGGCGAGGGTTACCTGGCCCGCGAGATCGAGGAGTCCGGATGATCGCCCTGGCCACGTTCCGGCTGGCCGCCTACATCCGTTCGCACCGCATGTTCCAGGCGCTCCTTCTGGCCTTCGCCATGCTGGCGATCCTCTACGGCAGCCGGGCGCCGCGCGGCGGCGAGGCCTCGGCCCTCACGGACGGCGCCGTACTGATCATCCCCATCCTGGCCTGGGCGACCAGGAGCCTCCTCGACACCGAGCCCGACCGGCAGCGCGAGCTGTCCGCGATCCAGGTGGGCGGACGGGGCAGGGAGGTGGCGGCGGGGTTGATGGCGGCGTTCGTGACATGTGTGGCGTTCGCGGCGCTCGGCATGGGCGCGGCGCTCCTGCTCGGCGTGAGCCAGGCTCCGTCGCGCGGCGTGCTGGCCGCCGCTCTCGTCCTGAACGCCCTGGCCGCGCTCACCGGCACCGCGCTGGGCGCCCTCACCAGCCGCGCGGTCATCAGCTCCCCCGCGCTTTCGATCATGGGGCTGCTGCTGGGGTTCCTGGCGATGCTGCTGCTCAGCTCCTCTCCCCTGCACTGGCTCACCGTCCCGCTCATCGCCTGGATGAAGGCGGCGAACGGGGGTCACCTCCTCGACCAGCTCCCCGAACTCGGCGCCATCACCCTGGTGTGGTGCCTGATCGGCCTGGGGACGTACGTGTGGCTCCGGCGTAGGGTAGGTTAGTGAGCACTTACTCACCCTAGAGGAGACGACGATGAAAATGATCTGCCTGGGTGACAGCATCACCCGCGCACAGGTGAGCGCCGACTACGTGGCCATGCTCCGCTCCCGGCTGCCCGAGGCGACCGTGATCAACGCCGGGGTCAACTACGAGCCGTCGTCGGAGACGGTCAAGCGGCTCGACGACGTCGTGAGCCAGGATCCCGACGTGGTGACCGTACTGATCGGCACGAACGACGCGAACTCCACGCTCAGCGGGACGCTCGCCAAGACCCTGCGCAAGCGCTGGAAACTCTCCGCGGACCCCACTCCGGAGGCCTACGCCGCAAACCTCACCACCATCGCCCGCCGCCTCCAGGACGAGACGATGGCCCGGGTGGCGATGCTCTCCCTGCCCGTCATCGGCGAGGAGCTCGACTCGGTCTCGGTGCGGCGGGCCGCCGAGTACAGCGAGATCGTCCGGCGGGTCGCGGCGGCCGAGGGTGTCACGTACCTGCCGCTCAACGAGCGGATGACGGCTTACCTGGAGGAGCGGGGCCGGGCTCCCGGCATCCGCTACCAGGCGGAGGGGCGGCTGGCGCAGACCGCCGCGATGCAGCACTTCCTGCTCGGCCGCAGCCTGGACGCCATCTCCAAGGGCCGCGGTCTCCAGCTCACCACGGACAACATCCACCTGAACAGCAGGGGCGCCGCCATGATCGCCGACCTGATCGAGGGCTTCGCGGCCCGCTCGATCGCACCCCACTAGCCCCGTTCCGCCTGGGGGAGCTCTTGGCGGGTGGGTTATTCGGCGGCCGCGAGCTGGCCGCAGGCGCCGTCGATCTCGCGGCCGCGCGTGTCTCGTACCGTCACCGGCACGCCGTGGAACTCCAGCCGCCGCACGAACGCCCGCTCGTCCTCAGGCCGGGAAGCCGTCCACTTCGATCCCGGGGTCGGGTTGAGCGGGATCAGGTTGACGTGCACGAGCTTGTTCCGGACCAGCTTGCCGAGCAGGTCGGCCCGCCACTCCTGGTCGTTGATGTCCTTGATCAGCGCGTACTCGATCGAGACCCGCCGCTTGGTCTTCGCCGCGTACGCCCACGCCGCGTCGAGGACCTCGGACACCTTCCACCGCGTGTTGATCGGCACCAGCGTGTCACGCAGCTCGTCGTCGGGCGCGTGCAGCGACAGCGCCAGCGTGACGGGCAGCCCCTCGTCGGCGAGCTTGCCGATCGCGGGCACCAGCCCGACGGTGGAGACGGTGACGCCCCGGGCCGAGATGCCCAGCCCGTGCGGCGCGGGCTCCACCAGCCGCCGCACCGCCCCGATGACCTGCTTGTAGTTGGCCAGCGGCTCTCCCATGCCCATGAACACGACGTTGTTCACCCGGCCGGGCCCGCCGGGCACCTCGCCGGCCGCCAGCGCCCGGGCGCCGGCGACGACCTGCTCGACGATCTCGGCGGTGGACATGTTGCGGGTGAGGCCGGCCTGGCCGGTGGCGCAGAAGGGGCAGTTCATGCCGCAGCCGGCCTGCGAGGACACGCACATCGTGACCCGGTCGGGATAGCGCATGAGCACCGACTCGACCAGCGCCCCGTCGAACAGCCGCCACAGCGTCTTACGCGTGGTGCCCCGGTCGGTGGTCATCTCCCTGACCGAGGTCAGCAGGTCGGGCAGGAGCGCGGCCAGCTTCTCGCGGGAGGCCGCCGGCAGGTCGGTCATCGCGCCGACGTCGGCGGTGAGCCGCTCGAAGTAGTGGCGCGAGAGCTGGTCGGCGCGGAACGCCTTCTCCCCCAGCTCGGTGACCGCGGCCCGCCGGTCGGCCATCGACAGGTCGGCCAGGTGCCGTGCGGGCTTGGCCCGCCGGGGCGCGACGAAGGTGAGCTGGCCTGGGGGCTGGGACACGTTCCTGCCTTTGCTTTGAGTGGCTGTCAATCAGGGTAATGAACGTTCGGATCGGAGGTGGCATTCCTGGTTACGGTACGGCTCGCATCGTGGCTGCCACCGGATCTACAGTCATCACGTATGGCGATTTTTCGGTCGGCATCTGGCGAGGGTGGCGCCGAGGTCGTTCTCGCCGCCGGTAACCCGTACGGCAGCCGGACGCTCGTGGTCGAGCGTGACGAGGACTCCTCGGTAGCTTACCTGTGCTCGCCCGACGGCACGGTGCACGGCGCCGTCTGGCTGGCCAACCATCGCCCCGCCCCGGCGGTGGTCGACCTGGCCCGCATCAACGCCGGCCTGCCGCCGCTGATGCCCAGGGCCAACACCCTCCACCCGGACGGCCGCAGGCCGCTCGGGCAGCTCACCGCGCTGTGGTTCGAGGAGGGGGACGGGGTCGCCCTGTACGAGGACGAGGAGCTGCTGGCGGTCATCCCCGGCTGGGCCGACATGAGCAGGGGCATGCCCGGCTACGCCCGCGACGCGGTGGGCGAGTCGCCGTTCGCGTGGGCGCTGTCTGAGGCTCTCGAAGGGCTGCAGCCCCGCCTCTCCAACGCCAGGTCCTACTGGGGCTGGCGGCACAGCGAGGGGTCGTGGCCGTCGTTCCAGCAGTTCGTGATGGGCCATCTGGACGGGGCGCTCGGTCCCGCGGGACGCTATTGGGACGCCAGCGGCGAGCGGCTGCCGACCGTCGGCATCACCGAACGGCCGCCGCATCAGGGCCGCGCCTACACCGTGCTGTCCACGGTGGGGATGAGCTGCCAGCGCATGCCCACGGTCGAGCAGTGGATCGACAAGCCGGGCGCGTACGCCAGGATCGAGCTGGCCGTGGCCACCCGCGAGGACCCGCGCGACGCGGCGCTGCTGCTGGTGTGGCTGTCGCAGTATCCGTGGCACTCGGTCACGTGGCTCGGCCACGGGCACACGGCGAAGTGGTATCACGAGCCTTCGACGTTCCCGTTGGGGCCGCGGTATTCGGGGGTCCTGATGCTGGCCAACGCACCCCACATGCCAGACATGTCAGGATTCGCGTTCGGGGGTGAGGCCGTACGGTGGCTCTGGCTCTCACCGGTCACCACCGAGACGCTGGAGGCGCAGCAGCGGTAGCTAGAAGAACAGCGTCATCAGCAGCCAGACCGGCACCAGCGTCGTCACCAGCGAGTCGAGCCGGTCCATCAGACCGCCGTGGCCGGGCAGGATCGTGCCCAGGTCCTTGATGCCGAGATCCCGCTTGATCATCGACTCGATCAGGTCGCCCACGGTGGCCAGCACCGCCGCCAGCGCGCCGATCAGCGCGCCCTGCCAGATGGCGCCGTGCATGAGCCAGACCACCAGCCACGCCCCGACGGCCGTGCACGCGATCACCGACCCGGCGAGCCCCTCCCAGGTCTTCTTCGGGCTGATCGCCGTCATCTTGTGCCGGCCGAACAGCACGCCCGCGAAGTAGCCGCCGATGTCGCTGGCCACGGTCACCGCGATGAAGATCAGCACCCGGTGGTCGCCGTCGTGGAGCCGCAGCATCATGGGCACGAACGCCGCGAGCATGGCGGGATAGAACAGCGTGAGCACCGAGGCCGACGCGTCCCGTACGTAACCGTCGGTCCCGTCGCTGAACATGCGCCAGACCAGGAGCACCAACGCGAACACCGCGAACGTGGCCAGCAGCCACGTCGGCCCGCCCCAGTACGCGCCCGCATGCATCGCCACCAGGCCCGCGAGCACCGGCACGGCGGGCACCTTGATCCCACGCGTGGCGAAGGCCTTGATCAGCTCCATCGCGCCGACGCCCACGGCAGCGGCGACCACCGGGAGGAACAGCTCCTTGATCGTGTAGATCGTGCCGATGACCAGCGCGCCCAGCACCACACCGACCGCGATCGCGGCGGGCAGGTTCCTTCCGGTACGGCCGCCGCCGCTCGAGCTGGTGTCAGCCGTACGTTCTTCCACAGAGTTTCTCCAAGAGCCACGGCCCCCGCCACTCGGGGCGAGGGCCGTTCAAGACCCGCTACCTGCGGCGGCCAGCCCAACGCGACCGCCGCAGGCCCAAGCCGCTACCCGCGACGACCGCCGCAGGCACGAACCCCTTACCCACGACAACCCGCCGCAGGCGCGAACCGCCGCCTACGACGACCCGCGGAAGTGCGAACCACCGCCTGCGACGACCCGCCGTAGGTGCGAACCGCCGCCTGCGGCGGCCGGCCCAACGCGACCACCGTAGGCCTGCTGCCTGCGGCGGCCCATCGAACGCGGTCCGCCGTGCGGCGTGCCGCTCAGACTTCGAGCAGCTCGGCTTCCTTGTGCTTGAGCAGCTCGTCGATCTTCGCGACGTGCTTCTGGGTGAGGTCGTCGAGCTCCTTCTCGGCCCGCCTGACCTCGTCCTCCCCCGCCTCGCCGTCCTTGATCATCTTGTCGAGGACTTCCTTGGCGGAGCGGCGGATGTTGCGCACCGACACCTTGGCGTGCTCGCCCTTGTTCCTGGCGACCTTGATGTACTCCTTGCGCCGCTCCTCGGAGAGCTCCGGGAACGTCACGCGGATCACCTGGCCGTCGTCGGTGGGGTTGACACCGAGGTCGGAGTCGCGGATGGCCTTCTCGATGGCGCCCATCGAACTCTTGTCGAAAGGCTGGATGAGCACCATGCGCGCCTCCGGCACATGGAACGACGCCAGCTGCTGGATCGGCGTCGGCGTGCCGTAGTACTCGGCGTTGATCTTGTTGAACATCGAGGGGGTGACGCGGCCCGTACGGATGGTCGCGAAGTCCTCCTTCGCGACCGAGACGGCCTTGTCCATTTTTTCCTCGGCTTCGAGGAGGGTTTCGTCGATCACAGCGGCTCCCTGTCTTCTAGCTGGCGGTGTCGGGCTCGCTCCCTCATTTGCCTGCGGGACTCACCAGCGTGCCGATTTTCTCACCGCGTACCGCTCGCAGGATGTTGCCCTCGCCCATGAGGTCGAAGACCACGATCGGCAGGTCGTTGTCCTTGCACAGGCTGATCGCGGTGGCGTCCATGACAGCGAGGTCGCGGAGCAGCACCTCGCCGTAATCAAGGTGGTCGAACCTGACCGCATCCGGATTTTTGCGTGGATCGGAGTCGTAGATCCCGTCCACCTGCGTTCCCTTGAGCAGCGCCTCCGCGCCGATCTCCAGGGCCCTCTGGGACGCCGCGGTGTCGGTGGAGAAGTACGGCGAGCCGAGCCCCGCGCCGAAGATGACCACGCGCCCCTTCTCGAGGTGCCTGATCGCGCGGCGCGGCAGGAACGGCTCGGCTACCTGCTGCATGGTGATGGCGGTCTGGACGCGCGTCTCGACGCCCCGCCGCTCGAGGAAGTCCTGTAGGGCCAGGCAGTTGATGACCGTGCCGAGCATGCCCATGTAGTCGGCTCTGGCGCGGTCGATGCCTCCTTGCGACAGGGTGGCGCCGCGGAACATGTTGCCGCCGCCGACCACGACCGCGACCTGTACGCCTTCCTTGACGGCCTCGGCGATCGAATCGGCCAGATGATCGACGATCACCGGATCGATGCCCAGCGGCTCGCTACCGGCGAACGCCTCTCCTGACAACTTCAGCATCACCCGCTTCCATCTGAGCGGGTTGTGCGGATTTTGAGATGAGGAAGCCGCCGTCCGTGTGGATTCGTGGGCTGGCTCCCGGTGGTCCTGCACGGCGGCGGCCTCCTTCGTTCGGTGAATCAAGTTCAGGCTGTCGGCTTGCTTCTTGCCTTGGCCGGGCGGCCCGCCTTGAGCGGCGGGCCTGCCTGGCCGGTTGCTTGCCTAAGCCTAAGCCTGACCGACCTTGAAGCGGACAAAGGCCTGGACCTCGACGCCGTTCTCCTCGGCGTACTTGCCCACGCTCTTCTTGTTGTCCTTGACGAAGGCCTGCTGGAGGAGGGTGAAGTCCTTGTACCAGCCGTTCACGCGGCCCTCGACGATCTTGGAGATGGCAGCCTCGGGCTTGCCCTCCTCGCGGGTCATCTCCTCGAAGAGCTTGCGCTCCTTCTCGACCACGTCGGCCGGGACGGAGGCAGCCTTGAGGTACTGCGGGGCCATCGCGGCGGCGTGCTGCGCGATGTCCTTGGCGACCTCGGCGTTCGGCTTGTCGAGCTGGATCAGCACACCGACGGCCGGCGGCAGCGCCGGGTCGGTCTTGTGCATGTAAGCACCGATGTAGCCGCCCTCGAGGACCGCGAACCGGCGGATCTCGATCTTCTCGCCGAGCGCGGCGTTGGCGACGTCGAGGTGCTCCTTGACGCTCTTGCCGTCGAAGGACGACTCGAGCAGCGACGCCACGTCGGCGGGCTTGGTCTCGAGGATGTGCTCGACAACCTGGGCGGCCAGCTCCTGGAAGCGCTCGCCCTTGGCCACGAAGTCGGTCTCGCAGTTGAGCTCGAGCAGCGCGGCAGCGGAGTCGCCGTCCTGCTTGAGCGCGACCAGGCCGTTGGAGGCGGTGCGGGCCTCGCGCTTACCTACGTCCTTGGCGCCCTTGAGGCGCAGGAGCTCGATAGCGCGGTCGAAGTCACCCTCGGACTCCTCGAGCGCCTTCTTGCAGTCCATCATGCCGGCAGCGGTGATTTCGCGAAGCCGCTTGACATCGGCCATGTTCACGGAAGCCATTGCTTTTCCTTGTGGGATTTCGTCGTCGTCGTGGATCAGGTGGGCAACGGCACGCCTGCTCACCCTTGGTTCGTACGGCGGGCGCTTGCCGTACGGAAGCCTTTGTCTTGCGTCAGCCTCTGTCTTGCGTTTCGGGGCCCGGCTCGCCTGGCATACTGCCCAGCCTCGCCCTGGCTTACCATCCTGGACCATCACCAGCCAGCACCGACGCCACCCGGCCGGCCCGCCGCGCCCGGTTCGGGCAAGCCCGCCCTCTCCGGCCCGGCCGGCCACCCTGGCCCGCTGAACTACCCGGTCCAACCCGGCCCGGTCATCCGTCCCGGTCACCCGGAACGACCCGGCTCACCACCGGCCCGGCCTGCGACCCAACCCTGGATCGCAACCCAGACCTCGGCTCACAACCCCAGCCCGGGACTCAGACCTGAGGCCCCGGCCCGGGACCCAGACCTCAGGCCCCGGCCCGAACCTCGGCTCAGGGCCTCGGCCCCGGGCCTTGAACCGCGACCTCACGGACCCGGCCCTGAACCGCGGCCCTTGAACCGCGACCTCACGGGCCCAGCCCTGGACCACGGCCCTTGAACCGCGACCTCACGGGCCCAGCCCTGGACCACGGCCCTTGAACCGCGACCTCACAGGCCCGGCCCTGGACCGCGACCCAGGCCTTTGACCTACGGCCCAGATCCCGGCTCACAGCCTCAGCCTCGGCATCGGCCCTGAACCTTGAGCCTCGATCTCAGCCCGGCTCTTGGTCCTTGCCTGACTGGGAAACGTCCTCGCCTGGCGATCACTCACCCGGCGAGGCCGCGGCCCCTCGCTCAACCGTTCACTTGTCTTCGTGGCCCGTTCCTTGCCCGGTCACGGCAGGACCAGGGACATCCCTCGTCCTGCCGTTCCGTTCGCCGGAGCAAGGCGCGCGCCCTGCCTGGTGGACTCTTCACCCACCCGACCGGGACGGGCCCGTACCTGGGAAACCCCGGGTACCTGAGCGCTGACGTCAGGCCTGCGGCTCGGCGTCAGCCTCAGGAGCAGCCTCCTCCGCGGGGGCCGCCTCAGCCGCAGGAGCGGCCTCAGGAGCAGCCTCGGCCGCGGGGGCGGGCGCCTCAGCCTCGGCCGGCGCCTCAGCCGGCGCCTCGGCAGCGGCCTCGCCGGTGCCCTGCTCGATGAGCTCGCGCTCCCACTCGGCCAGCGGCTCGGCGGCGGCAGGCTTCTCGTCACCGCGGGCGGCGCCGGAGCGAGCCATCAGACCGGCCGCGACACCGTCGGCGACGACCCTGGTCAGCAGACCGACGGCGCGAATGGCGTCGTCGTTGCCCGGGATCGGGTAGTCGACCTCGTCGGGGTCGCAGTTGGTGTCGAGGATCGCGACCACAGGGATGCCAAGCTTCTTGGCCTCGCTGATCGCGATGTGCTCCTTCTTGGTGTCGACGACCCACACGGCGCTGGGCACGCGGCCCATGTCACGGATACCGCCGAGCGTGCGCTCGAGCTTGTCCTTCTCGCGACGGCGCATGAGGAGCTCCTTCTTGGTGAGCCCCGAGCCCGCGACGTTGTCGAAGTCGAGCTCCTCGAGCTCCTTCAGCCGCTGAAGCCTCTTGTGCACGGTGGAGAAGTTGGTGAGCATGCCGCCCAGCCAGCGCTGGTTGACGTACGGCATCCCGACTCGGGCAGCCTGCTCGGAGATGGCCTCCTGAGCCTGCTTCTTGGTGCCGATGAACAGGATGGTGCCGCCGTGGGCGACGGTCTCCTTGACGAAGTCGTACGCGCGGTCGATGTAAGAGAGCGACTTCTGCAGGTCAATGATGTAGATGCCGTTGCGCTCGGTGAAGATGAATCGCTTCATCTTCGGGTTCCAGCGCCGGGTCTGGTGACCGAAGTGAACGCCGCTCTCAAGCAGCTGTCGCATGGTGACGACGGGGGCCATGTGCTGGTCCTCCAGGTCTTGGCGCCCTGCGGAAGGGCGCGGTTCTCGGTTGTGCCGCAGCAGCGCGTCGTCTGCCGCCCTGATGCCCCGAAACCCCGCCAGCCGGGCCCATGGCCCGGACCGATGGCGCGGTCCGCAGTGGGGCATGCGAAGTCGGCCTGTGGTCACAGGCCACCGAAAAGTCTACCTCCCGTACCAGCCCAGCCTGACCGTCAACGGTCAATCAGACATCCAGCTCTCCACCCCCACACCCACCCCCATCGTGATCACTCAGTCATCAAGGCACCAAACACCATCAACATCTGACATGCACCGCGCCAACACCGGCCGCTTCCTGCAACTCGACCAACGCCCGGCAGCTCACCCCCACGAACCGCCCGACCAAACCCGCGGACCAGAGCACGATTCCGCACGTCAACACCGCCTCAACCAGGCCCTCCGCCCACTCTTGGCCCTCCACCCGCCCTTGCCGAGAACCAGAACACGGTCCCGCACGCCAACCACCACCTCAGCCGCGGACCAGAGCACAATCCCGCACGTCAACCTCTGCCTCAACAGGCCCTCCGCCCACCCTTGCCGGTTCCACATCAGCCGGCCGCATCGTGATCCTCGGTAGGCAGCCCCGGCGTCGGCCTCTTCGCGACCGGGAAAAGGTTCAGTTGCGCTTCGGCGATCCTGGCCCCGCTCGGCGCGGCCTTCTCATCGCGATTGGCAATGAGGTACGGCTCGACCAGCTTCTCGATCGACTCGTTGAGCTGAGCCAGCTCCTCCGGGTCGACCCTGATCCGCATCCGGTTGAACCGGGTGACATCCCGCCACTCATCAGGCTCAGCCTCAACGGCCGCCATAGCGCGATCCGCCTCTTCATGCGCTTCCCGGCGGAACGCCAGCATCAGAGCCACCTTGGCATCCCGTACGTCCGGCTGGTCGCCCGGCTTGACTCCGACGCTGATCGGCTTGTTCACGCTCTTCCACAGCCGTTCCCTGCCGTCGCCACGCGGCGGCGCGTCCTCCACGAACCCGTACTTGGCCAGCATGCGCAGGTGATAGCTCGCGGCGCTGGGCGTGATCCCCGCGATCTCCGCCACTTCAGTGGCAGTGGCACTGCCCTCGAGACCCAGCCGATTGAGGATCATCAGGCGCGCCGGGTGGGCCAGCGCCCGCATCGCCCTGGGATCACTGAGCCCCTCACTCATGCCGCCAAGATTACCCGCCCCAAGGTGTGAAGCATTGCCTTCATAACTATGAAGGGATATCTTCACAGTTATGAAGCGTTCCCTTCACAACTCCACCATGCCCTGCACCAGCCAGAACGCTCGTCAATCACCCCAAACCACGCCCACCCACAGCCAACCAATACGTCCAATGCCCCGTCCCCCACCCTCACAACACCAACGCCGAAGCCACTCCCACCACCCGCGATCAACCCACCGGCCCGACGCTCCCCCGGGCCCACGGCCTGGGCAGCCACAACCGACGACGACCCAGACCACATCCCCCGCAAGCCATAACCAGCCAAAAGGCCCAACGACCAGGCCAACCCCCGCTCAGCCCAGCACCACCAAACGTCAACCCCGCACATCAGCCCAAGTGCCCATAACCACCAACCCACCTGGCCCTTACCGCCGCGCACCCCAGTAACAGCCACGAGGCCGGCGCCTAAGCCCGACCCCAATCAGCTCAGTCCATCCCTCCAGCCAGCCACGTCCGAGGCTGCAGGCGCCATGACCGAGACCGCCACGTCATTGACCGAGGATCGAATGCCTGACCGCAACCTCACTAACGAAAACCGCGCCCCTCACGACAACCACGCCGCCAGTGCGCACCACATCCCCCGGCGCCACACCCCCGACCCCAAGCACGCTGCTCGTGACGGCACCTCCGACGACCCCACCACCGATTCGAGCCACCATCACGCAACTCCCGACAGCACCCCCAACTCAAACCACGCCAGCCACGCAGCTCCCGACGACACCTCCAACGACCCCAGCACGAGCTCGAATCACCCCAACCCCGTAGCTCGTGATCACACCTCCAGCTCGAACCGCCCCAACCACGCGGCTCCCAACGACACCTCCGACTCGAATCACCCCAACCACGATGACCGCAGCTCAGACGCGCCCATCCCACTCAGAAAACAGCGCGACTACCGCTTCCTCTGGGCCGCCCGAACGATCTCCGTCACCGGCTCGGAGGTATCCAAGCTGGCCATCCCCCTGACCGCGGTAACCCTGCTGGCCGCCTCCCCCTCCCAGATGGGCCTGCTGACGGCCGCCGCCTCGGTGCCCGCCCTCGTGTTCGGCCTCCAGTCAGGCGCCATCGCGGACCGGCTCACCCGGCACCGGCCCCTCATGATCGCCTGCGAACTCGTCTCATGCGCAGCCGCCGCCACAGTCCCCCTGGCCTGGCTCCTCGACCTCCTCAGCGTCGCATGGCTGATCACCGTGGCCCTGGTGATCGGCGCAGCCGGCGTACTCTTCAGGGCCGCGAACTTCCCCTACGTGGCAGCAGTCGCCGCCCCTCCCCAGCGAACCGAGGCGATGGCCGGATTGAACGCCTCCTACTCGGTGGCGTCGGTCGGCGGCCCCAGCCTGGCCGGTCTCCTGGTTCAGCTCTTCACGGCCCCGCTGGCCGTGTTGGCGGAGGCATTGTCGTTCCTGACCTCAGCCCTCTTGCTCCGCGCCATCCGCACCCCGGAGAAGAACGAGCCGGCAACCTCCCGAGGCATGTGGAACGACGTCATGGAGGGCCTGCGGACCAGCGTCACCCATCCCGTACTCCGCGCTCTCCTGGGCGCAGGCGTCACGATCAACTTCTTCGCCATGGCGTACACGGCCATCTACATGCTCTACATGGTGAACGCGCTCAACATCCCCAAGCCCCTGCTAGGCGCCCTCATCGCCCTGAGCGGCATCGGCGGCATGCTGGGCGCCTGGATCACGGCCCGCCTGTCCAAGCGCTACGGCGAGAACCGCATCCTGCTCGTCTCGGTGCTCTTCTTCCCCATCGAAATCCTCGCGGTAGGCCTGCTGACCGGCCCCCTTTGGTGGAAACTCTCGCTGCTCGCCCTAACCGGAACGATCACAGGCGGCATCGTCGTAGCCTTCGCCACCTGCATGGGCGCCATCACCCTGCGCGAAACCTCCCCAGAGCTCCGCGGCCGGGTGAACGCCACCATGACTTTCGCAGTACAAGGCGTCCTGGCCCTCGGCGGCATAACCGGCGGCATCCTCGCCGAATTCATCGGCCTACGCCCGGTCATCCTCATTTGCGCAGCAGGCATAGCCCTGAGCGCCATCTGGATCTGGACATCTCCCCTACGCCCTCACCGCCAACCACGCCCCACCCGCCTGGCGAAACCCAGCAGCGAGCCGCCTGCATCCCAAACCATGAACTCCTTGATCGCTTGCAAACGCCACGCCCCTCGCTGACCCGCCACCCCTCAGACGTAGCCCAACCCAAGTCCCGAAACCAACAGATGGCGGGCGAAAGTGCGGTCGAGCCAGAGGCGTTTGATCACTTCAAACCCCCGAAGAAGACCCGCAGATCCTTCGCCAGCATCTCCGGTGCCTCCATGGCCGGAAAGTGTCCACCTCGCTCATACTCCGTCCAGTGGGCCTCGGCGGGCGGGTTGACGAGCTTGCGGACGGTGGGATCGGCGCTGAACACCGCGAAACCCTGCGGCACGGCCGGCGGCGCACCCCACTCGGAAGAGTGGGCCTGTTCGTACAGGAATCGAGCGGCGGAGATGCCAGAGCCGGTGAACCAGTAGAGGCTGGCGATCGTGAGAAGCTGATCCCGGTCGTAGGGCAGGTCGGTCGACCGCTCGAAGCTCTCTGCGATCCAACCGAGCTGCCCGGCGGGCGAGTCGTTGAGCAGGTAACCGATGTTCTGGGGGCGGGTGTTCTGGATCGCCAGATAACCGGAGCCGTCGGCGCGGAACTCGGCCATCCGCTCCAGGGCCGCCTGGTCGACCGGGTCCGCCGGGTCGAGCCTGTCAGCCATGCCGGGAAGGAACGTGGCCGTGGCCGCCGCCGTGTACGGATCGGTCACCGCATGAACGCCCACGACATGCTCGCCATCAAGGCCTGCCACCGCACCGGAGACGCCGGCGCCGATGTCGCCGCCGTGGACACCGTATCGGTCGTAGCCGAGCCGCCGCATCAGCTCTATCCAGGCCCGAGCGGTACGAGCCATCGCCCAGCCCGTCTCGCCCACCGGCGTGGAGAAGGCGAAGCCGGGCAGTGACGGGACCACCACGTGAAAGTCCTGCCGCAGGTGCTCGATCAGCATGGTGAACTCGGCGAACGCGCTGGGGTAGCCGTGAGTGAGCACCAGCGGCAGAGCGTCGGGGTTGCCGGATCGGACGTGCAGGAAGTGGATCCGCTGCCCATTGATCTCGGTGATGAACTGCGGGTACTCGTTGAGCCGCGCCTCGGCAGCGCGCCAGTCGTAACTCTCGGCCCAATACGCAACCAGCTCCTTCAGAAACTCCAGCGGCACCCCACGACTCCACCCGATACCGGGTAGTTCGTCCGGCCAGCGAGTCCGGGCCAGCCGGACTTTCAGGTCATCGACGTCGGGCTGAGGGACAGCAATGGTGAACGGCCGAATCTCCATCTGACGCTCCTTGTCGGCTTGAGTGTTCACCACGCTAGGAGCCAATGCGGCACACTTCCTTCCGCAATCCGCCGACGATTCAGCACCTGCGATCCACCCAGCAATCGCCGGCTCGGCAAAGCCCCGCCGGTTCCCCACTCACGCGCCCCGACCAGACCGTCCGGCGCGTGTCCCCTCCCCACTGACCTGCACAAGGCCAGAACCGGCAGCCTCATCATCGCAGCGCTTCATCCCGCCCCGAGCCGCCATCGAGCCAGTTATCCACAACCCATAAACACCTCGCCCGCTTCATCCCCAGAACCCCGTTCGTCTCCCAACCACCCCGGCGCGCTCAACCAAACTCGCGCCATGACCTCTCTCCCTCCCACCCCGGCAACCCACCCACCAGCATCAACAACCACCCTCACAGCCCAAAGAAGGCCCACCCACTCCCCAGAGCCCGACACCCCCCACCCCATCAGCGCCGCCACCCTGGGCAGCCTCCACCAAACACTCCACCCCAGCAGAACGCCTTACCCACCCAAGGCAACACAGAGCACCCCACCACCGCCCACCCACCAGTTCCCCAAACCGACCCAAGCTGCCGCATCATCTCCACCCCACCGCCCCCTCAATCCACCCCGAAAAGACGAACCACCCCCCACTCACCAAGCCCCCATTCCCAGCCAAGAACCCACACCTCCCCGTACTGGCCAGGCCCCCACCCCCAGGCAAAAGGCCATGCCGCCCCACCCTCGCCAAACCCCCACTGGCCAAGCCCTCACACCCAGGCAAAAGGCCACACCACCCCGCCCTCGCCAAGCCCCCGCACCCAGCCAAGAACCCGCACCACCCCGTACTGGCCAGGCCCCCACCGCCGGGCAAAGAGCCATGTCACCCCACCCTCGCCATGCCCTCACGGCGGCCCAGGGCACCCTGACAACACTGCTCTTCGCTGCCGCCGCGATCCTTCTTCTCCCCGCTCCCCCGGCGAGAGCATCTCCACCCACATGGCGCTGGCCACTCGACGGACACCCCCACGTGCTGCGCCGCTTCACCCCACCGCCCGAGCCCTGGCTTGCCGGACACCGCGGCATCGACCTGGCCGCTGCCCCATCCACCCCAGTCCTGGCAGCCGGCCCCGGCACAATCCGCTTCGCCGGCCCCGTAGCCGGAAAAGGGGTGGTCACCGTCGAGCACGAGGGCGGCCTCCGTACGACGTATCTCCCTGTCAAGGCGTCCGTACGGCGAGGCCAACCCGTCGCCCCGGGATCCAGGCTCGGCGTCGTAGAAGCCTCACCAGGCCACTGCCGGGAATCTTGCCTGCACTGGGGCCTCCGACGCGGCACCCATTACCTCGATCCCCTCCTGCTCCTGGGCCAGGCGACCATCCGCCTCCTCCCCTTCTGGCACGAAGACGAGAACCCGCTCCCGCCCGTGCATGAGCACTCTCTACGGGATGTCGACGAGCACGAGCATTTCCTCCAACCGCCAGCCGAGGAGACCACCAGACCGCTCACCACACAGCCACAAAGATCCCCAGCCATCCTCGGCCCTGCACCACCAGCAACGCCAAGAGCCCTGGCCGCCACCCCACTCACCCTCACCTTGATCAAGTACGGGACCCACAGCCTGCCCCGGCACACCCCATCGCCAAGCCGTCACGACAGCACGCCAAGCCAGCGCCACCCCCTGGCAGCCGCCGGCTCCTTCACTCCCACCACCTCACGCCGGAGACACCACCCCGCTCTCGCCACCCCGACGCTCGACTTCCTGACCCGCTCGGCCTCGACCACCACCACCACATCGGCAATTGGCCTCGGCACCCTGCTAGGGATAGGTCTCCTGATCACAGCCCTGCGCAGCCACAGACGTACTCGAACAGACCACCGGACCCGAAGAAGGGGCCAGCACCGCGCTACTACGGGAGAAGAGCACGGGCCCGCGGACACCGGCGCCGGGCATCGTGGTGAGAAACACCCAGCGCCCAGCCGCCCCACAACCACCCACGCGAAGTCCGGCCGCCACCGCAAATCCGCACCCGACAGAAATTAGAAGATCATCCGACGACGCATCCAACCAACCATCGACGTACTCGCACGCTTGATCATCGCTATCCCTCGTCAGGCCCTCGGATGCGCCTGTCGGTAAGCCGCCCGCAGCCGCTCGATCGAGACATGCGTATAGATCTGCGTGGTGTTCAGAGACGCATGGCCAAGCAACTCCTGAACACTCCGTAGATCCGCACCACCCTCAAGCAAGTGAGTCGCCGCACTGTGCCGCAACCCATGCGGCCCCATGTCCGGAGCCCCCTCCACCTGAGCCAGCCGCGCATGCACGACCCGCCGAATAGTCCCCGCATCGATGCGGCCACCCCGTACCCCAAGGAAGAGCGCAGCCCCTGACCGCACCCGAACCCACAACGGCCGCCCATGAATGCACCACTTGTCCACCGCCCGAAGAGCAGGCAGCCCAAAGGGCACAGACCGTTCCTTGCGCCCTTTTCCCAGGACCCGGATGACATGCCGATCCCGATCCACGTCATCGACGTCGAGCCCGCACAACTCACTCACCCGCACACCGGTGGCGTACAGCAACTCAAGAAGGGCTTGATCTCGAAGTTCCTTCGGCTCCCCAGCCGAGGGCACCTCCAGGACAGCCTGCGCCTGCTCCGGAGCGAGAACAGCAGGCAACGGCCGAGCCGCCTTCGCGCTGCCCAGCAACAACCCCGGATCGGCCGCAAGCCAGCCGCGGCGGTAGCAGTAGGCGGTAAAGGTACGAACGCAAGCGGTCCGCCGCGCCAGCGTGGCCCGAGCCTTGCCGGCCCGATACTGCTCAGCCAGCCACTCACGAAGCACCCCGATATCAAGCCCTTCCAGCCGCCCATCCACATGATCAAGCAAGGAGTTCACGTCACTCAGATAGGCCCGCACCGTGTGCTGCGAAAGATCCCGCTCAATCCGCAGATGCCGCCCGAACTCCCCCACCACTTTTTCACGACCGACACCCCCACTCATCCCAGAACCCCCACTCCGATCCCTCCCACTGCCAAGCCATGACAGGCAGGAAAAACTTCACCCGCCACTCAAGCTCAACCCCATCCCAGGAACAACTCATAACCACCGGAGTCAGAACAACACCTCACCTCTCAACCAGGAGCCAACCCTGCCCGTGGTCAACCAGCACCTGGTTTGCCCTGTCTCAGGTCAATTCGCGTCAGGTTCGCCAGCCCCGGTGGTGCCCAGAACCCGATTCCGCGCCAGGCCAGGCCCTCGACCGGGGCCCGCAGCTGTCCATCCCGTTCCGCCACGAGCACGAACCCCGCGACCAGCGTCACGGGCAGCGCCCCGAGCTAGCGGCACCTCGGAGACCCGTTCGACGTCGGCCAGGTTGCGGGTTCTCGTAGGTGCCGTGGTGAACGGCTCCGGGGCCCTCCACCCTGGCATGGACCACCTCCACTCAACCCGGGGCGCACCAGCGACTCCACCGAAGTCGGGGCACACCAAGGCCTCCATCGAAGTCGGGGCGGTTCACGCTGCCTTCCCGCGTTGAGCCGACCCAGCACTATGGAGTGGAGTCACACCGCCTGGCCGCGCATCTTCGCCCTGGACCCTTTCGGCCATGACAGTAGTAGGCGCAGTGCCGCCTCAACTTGATCGTGGTTTGCACCATAGGACCAAGCGAATCGAACGACCGCTCACGAGCGTGGAGGTGGAAGTTCAAGAGCGAGGAGCTGGGAAATGGTGACGGCCATCGCTTGCTCCTTCGAGGGCCTAAGTCGAGACCGAAGGAGAGCAAAGCGATGGCCGCAGACATCAGTCTGCCCCGCGAGCGCTGGTTCGCGAAGGGGATCTGTAACCGGTGACCCCGACTTTGTCGCAGCCTATGATCAATGCTCTGACCAGCACAGACAAAGCCCTTCACATCCCTGATTTCACTGACATCTTCGTCGTTCCGCTGACATTCACCAGTTGAAGCGGCCGACATTTAAGCGTGGAGAAAACCTCCCTCAGCCCCACTGCGTCCACCGACTCCTGGACGCCGGGCGCACTCTCCGGCGGATCAGCGGACGCGCGGTCTGAGGATGTGGTTGAGGCCGCGAGGGAACGCAGCGATAGGTGCCGGCAAAGACTGAGAGCACTTCAGAAACGACGGACTCTGGAGCATCTATGCGCTCCTCGAAAACAAGAACGCCGGGCGCGGCGGGACTCGAATGCGTGGCGGCGGCCCGGGCGCGGGGTTACGTCCCGCGGAGGCTGACTTGCAGGAGTATGTTCACCTGCCTCCATGTCTCAGCGGCGGTGACTTATGGCATCGCCCGAACGGACACCCTCGCCTCGTACCAAACGGTCTTAGCCGGTCAGACAATTGTCCCCACCCACCGCCCAGCCCACTGCATGGACGAACTCGGCGGTCTTGTCCGGACCGGAGTTGTCCGTCAGACGGCGACACACCGTCCAGCCCCCGCCGGCCGCCGTCCAGCCGACGTCCAGCCCACCGCAAACCAGCCCACCGTCCAGCCGACGTCCAGCCCACCGCCGACCGCCGACCGCCGACCGCCGACCGCCGACCGCCGACCGCCGACCGCCGACCAGAGCATCGCGGGCCGCTACCCACGTGACAAGCCGTTGCCCAGTTCTCAAGGCTCCGTCGCGTCGGACGCCATCCCCGTACATCACAGCCGACTGTCGGCGCATGGTTGGCAGCCTGACAGGCCATTCCCGGCCCAAACTGGCGGGCCATTCCGAGCCCAAACTGGCGGGCCATTCCGAGCCCGAGCTGGCGGGCCATTCCCTGCCCGAGGGCCCTGTACCGATCGGGCAGCAGTTTCTCGGGCCGTAGCGGCCGTCGCATTGGCTCGGTCCGGGCGCTTTCAGAGGTGGATTGATTGTGCCTCAGCGCCAACCGTGCTGCTCGGGCTCGAGGGGGAAGTCGTCGTCTGGGAACGGGGGGTCGTCGGATGCGTCGGGCTCGGGGATGGCTGGGGGTTCTGGGGCTGCGGAATCGGGGGCTTTGGGGTAAGAGGCGAACTGTTTGCGGAGGCGCCAGCCGTTTGTGGTTCGTTCTATGTAGCCCGCGGCTGCTAGGCCGCCCAAGGCGCTCAGGGTGGCGTCCAGGCTTAGCCCTGCGGCGACCGCTATGGACGCAGGACCTGCGCCGCCTCGGCTGGGGATCGCGTCGAGGACTTTTCGGGTGGGTTCGTTAAGTTTGTCTCTGGGGACTGCAGGAGCTCGGGACTGAGAGGCCAGGTCGTCGCCTATTACGCCGACCAGGTCGATCATTTCCTCCGGAGAGGTTACGCATACGGCTTTGCGATCGCGGAGAAGCTTGTGGCAGCCGGCCGACATGCTCGAGGTGACCGGGCCAGGGACGGCCGCCAGGTGTCTGTTGAGCGATACGGCGTGGGCGGCTGTGTTGAGGGCTCCGCTGCGTAGGGCTGCCTCGACCACTACCGTCCCCCTCGACAGGGCGGCTATCAGGCGGTTTCTGATGAGGAAGCGGGCTCGGGTGGGGTGGACGCCGGGCGGGCATTCGCTGATCACGACGCCCCGATCTCTAACGGCGGCGAACAGGACTTCGTGGCTCGCCGGGTAACAGATGTCCACACCGCAGGCCAGGACTACGACCGTTGGTGCGTTGGCGGCCAGGGCTCCTCGGTGAGCCGCACCGTCCACACCGTGCGCACCGCCCGACACGACGGTCCAGCCCGACTCGCCGAGACCGACGCCGAACTCGGCTGCGATGTGGGTGCCGTACGACGTGGCGGCTCGCGCTCCGACGACCGCCACCGACTTGAGACAGGAGAAGCGCAGGTCGGCCGTGCCATGAAGCCACAGACCGAGGGGGCGGCCAGGGCCTAGTTGGTCGAGTTGGGTGGGCCATTCCGGGCTTCCCGGGGTGACCAATCGGGCTCCGGACCTTTCTCCGTTTTCGAGGTCTGCTGCTGGGTTGGCCGCTGCCAGGCGGGCGTGCCAGGCATTGAGACGGGCGGTGAGGTCAGGGGGACGATCTTGGTGGGCTTCCTGAGCCCGCTTGACTTCCTGGGCTACGAACTCTGGTGGCAGAGTGCGGGCGCGGATCGCCTCCACTACCGATGAGGCCCCGTACAGCATCACTAGACGGCCCATGATGGGGTCGCCGACGTCCGCCGCCCTCATGAGCGCGGCTCTGGCCTCAGTTTCGCTTCTGGCCGAGGTTGAGGCCGAGGTCGATGTAGTGGCCGATGTAGTGGCCGATGCAGCAACCCTGGCCGAGGGGGCAACCGTAGCCGAGGGGGTGATGGCGGGCGAGGTGGCGACCGCAGCCGAGGTACTGGTCGTGGGCGAGGTGGTGATCGCGGGCGAGGTGGTGATCGCGGCGGTGTTAGCGGTGGTGGTCGGGATGACGATCGTGGACGGTGCGGTGGCGACGTTGGCTGGAGCGGGGGATGTGGTGGCTGGCGCCGGAGCGGTGGATGGGGTGGAGATCGTGGCTGGGGCGGCGGTGGTGGATGGGGTGGCGGTAGTGGATGGGGTGGCCCTAGTGGATGAGGTGGCGGTAGTGGTTGTGGGCGAGGGCAACGGCGGCGGCGACGGCGCGGCAAGTCGGGGCGAAGTTGTGGATGTGGTCTGGGCGGTGGTCCTCCCCGTCTGAGGCCTGATCACGGGCTGATGCTTGGTTTCGCTTTCGGGCTTGGTTGCGGGCTCATGCTGCGTATCGCTGACCGTTGGGGTGGTGCTGGTGGGCTCAGGCGTTTCCCGCAGCTGATCGACGGGAGTAATGCCGGCGTCGACGGCGACGCCCTCGCCCATGCCAGTGGCGGTTTCTGTGGCAGTGCCAGCGCTAGTGCGGCTTGTGTAGGCGACTGTGGCGGTGCCATTGCCTGCGCTGATGGCGGGGGTGACACCCGTTTCGGCGGAGGTGGGGAGGCTCGTGCAGGCGACAGCGGCGGTACCCAGTTCCCCGAGCGTATCGGGGCTTGTGCAGGTGGTCGTGGCCATGGCGGTACCCGTGTTGGCGGCCGGAGCGGTCTCGGCGGCTGCTGGAAGATTGTTGGTCAAGGCTGTTTCGGTAGGCGCATGGGTCATGCCGTGGTCCGGATGGGGGCTTTGTGGAGCGTCTGACCGCGGTAGGCCAGGGGTAGCGGCTGGTGGGGGTACGAGGGGTCTGTCAGCTTCCGGGATTGAGCTGGGCATGAGGGCTCCTGGAGGGATGGGGTGGGCGATGGCGAGAGCTGAACGGGATGAAGACCTGGTCGTAGTGCGGGAGCAGGTCATGGTGCCGGAGCGCGTCGTAGTGCCAAAGCACGTCGCGGTGCCAAGCACGTCGTGTGCTGGAGCACGTCGCGGTGCTGCATGGGGCGCGTGTGGGGTGGTGGGGTTGGGTTTGGGGTGGGTGTTAGGACTTCACCCCTAGCCAGAAGCTGAGGGCGGCGTTGGTTTCGTCCTCCTCCGGGGTGTCCTTGTCGGCCAGGTCGGCGAGGGTCCATGCGACGCGTACGACGCGGTCCAGGCCGCGGGCGGTGAGGGTGCCGGAGTCGAGGCAGGACGTCATGGGTTTCATGGCCTCGTTGGACGGGCGGTAGTCGGAGTGGAGCAGGGAGGAGGGGATTTCGGCATTCGTGCGCCAGGGCGTGCCGGTCAGGCGTTTGGCGGCGCGTTCGCGGGCCAGGAGGACGCGTTCGGCTACTGTCTTGCTCGTTTCTACGAACTGGCGGTCGGCCAGGAGTTCGCGTCTGGACGAGCGGACCACGGTGACCTTCATGTCTATGCGGTCCAGGAGCGGGCCGGAGAGCCTGCCCAGGTAGCGGCGCTTGATCGTGGGGGTGCACTTGCAGGTATCCCCTTGGTCCTCGGCCTGGGCGCACGGGCAGGGGTTGGCGGCCATGACGAGCATGAACCTGGCCGGGAACGTGACCGAGCCCGCAGACCTCGACACCGTCACGCGGCCGGACTCCAGAGGCTGCCGGAGGGCGTCTAGCACGTGGCGGGGGAACTCGGGAGCCTCGTCCAGGAAGAGGACGCCTCTGTGGGCGAGGGAGACCGCTCCTGGACGTACGATCGCGCTGCCTCCGCCGATGATCGCGGCGGACGTCGCCGTGTGATGAGGGCTGACGAACGGGGGTCTGCTCATCATGGGAGCGTTCGGCGGCAGGGCGCCCGCGACGGAGTGGATGGCCGTGACCTCCAGGGCGTGGTCGAGCTCCAGGTCCGGCAGGAGGGTGGGGAGGCGTTCGGCCAGCATGGTCTTGCCGGTGCCCGGCGGGCCGAGCATCCAGAGGTTGTGGCCGCCTGCCGCGCACACCTCCAGAGCCCGTCGGGCGACCGGCTGGCCCACGACGTCCGCAAGATCCACCGTCGTGCCGTCGGTGGACTTGGGCAACTCGGCGCACTCCTCGACCCGGGGCTCGGGCTCGTCGTCTCCCCTGCGCAGCCACTCCACGAGCTGGCGGAGGTGCGAAATCGGGATCACTTTGACGTTGGGCACCAGGGCGGCCTCGGCTGAGTTCGCGGCGGGGACGACGACTGTGACGTCACCGTGTTTGGCCGCACCGAGGATGGAGGGCAGCACGCCGCGTACAGGTCTGATGCGGCCGTCGAGGCCGAGCTCACCCAGGAAGAACGGCTCTGCGATGCGCTCGGCCGGGATCACGCCAGCGGCGCCCAGAATGGCCACGGCTATGGCGAGATCGAACTGGGAACCGCGCTTGGGGAGGCTGGCCGGGAAGAGACTGACGATGATGCGGGCGTCGGGCCAGGGATAGGCGCTGTTGACCATCGCGGACCTGACCCGATCTCGGGCCTCGCTGAGCGCCGTGTCGGGGAGGCCGATGAGGTGGATGCCGGCCAGGCCGTTGCCCACGTCCGCCTCGACCTCGACGGTGCGGCCGGCGACTCCGATCACGGCCACGCTGCGCGTACGGGCCACGGCCATCTAGATCGCCCCCCGTACGTGACTCAGGGCGAAGTCACCGGCGAAACGCTCGAGGGCGACCACGTCCACCCGTACGGTGCGGAACGTGCGCGGCTGCGCGGCCAGCCACTTGGCCGCGAGCATCCTCAGCCTGGCCAGCTTGACTGGGCTCACGGATTCCAGGGCTGTGCCGTGAGATCTGCCCGATCGGGTTTTGACCTCGACAACGACCAGGGTGGCGCCTTCTTCGGCGATGATGTCGATCTCGCCGTGGCGGCAGCGCCAGTTGCGGGCGATTATCTGCATCCCCTCGGCCTCCAGGTAGGTCACCGCTACCTGTTCGCCTTGTTTGCCGAGGGCTTGGTCGTGTTTCGCGGCCATATGCCACCTCCGTCGTCGGTCTGGTGCTGGTCCGGGCACCGACTTTCGTGGATGAGGAGTGGTGGGGGTGGGGCCGAACGGGGTTCTGGGGATGGTGGGAGTGGGTCAGGGCTCGGTTGTGGATAGCGGGGTTGCGGACGGGCGGGGTTGCGGACGGGCGGGGTTGCGGACGGGCGGGGTTGGATGGCGCGGTTTTGGGTCCGGGGATGGGTGGGGGCTGAGGCTCGGCTGTGCTGGTCGGCGGGTGGCTCGGTCGCACGGGCCCACGCGGTGGGGGGCCACGGGTCCGCGGACGAGGCTCGGGTCAGGCAGGGGCCGACGGTCTGGGGGCCAGCGGTACCGGCCAGCGGTCTGGGGCCGTGGGTCCGGTTCGTCGGGCGAGGGTTTGCAGTGCCAATGGCTGCGGTGTCTGGCTTTCGGCCAGTTGGTCGCATGTGGGCATAGGTGGTGGTGGCTGTGGGCACGGTGCCATGGCTCGACGCGGTGCCGGGGGGCGGTGTGGTGCCGGGGGGCAGCGTGGTGCCGCGGATGACGCGGGCCGTGGGGGCTGTGGGCAGTCCTGCGGGTATATGTGGGTTGCCGCGGCTGTGCGTTATCGCGGCTTGTGGCGGTGGATTGCGTCGCTCATCGAGCGAGGGGCAGCACGGGCACGCAACGGCCGATGCAAGATGGCAGCTTGGGGGCCTGACTGATGACGCTCGTGGGAGTGGTCCGCGGCGTCAGTCGACCTGACCGGCGCACCAGGGTTGGCGGCTGGCTCACAGGGGTCGATGCGGGTGGCGGTTTGGGGGCTGTACGCCGCGTTGAGCCATCCGGGCGCCACAGCGCCGACATGAGGCCTTCTGGGACGCGATAGGGCGCAGTGGGCTCATGAGCGTGGGTACGCGGCGCTGGCCGCCTCGCATGGCGCACGGGACGGCTTGCCGGGGCAGTGCACGGTGACGGCTTGCCGGGACAGTGCACCGTAGCGGCTGACCGGTTCCAGCCCTCAGTAGCGGCTGACCGTTGCAGTCCCATGGTGACGGCTCGCGGTTACAGTCCACGGCGGCCGTTCCCCGGTGGGAAGCACGCGTGTGGCCCGCGAGAGGTGTCTGTGGCGCCTGGTGGTGAGGTTGTGGGGCGCGTGCTGGCTGAGCCCGTCCAGGGCCGTCCCGCCGGCGGCCGGTCAAGCTGCGAGAGGGTACGGCCCCCGCCTCGTTACCCCGAGAACCCCTCCTTGGGCATCTCGAGGTCCGCCTTGGCCAGTTCTTCCACATTCACATCTTTAAACGTGACCACCCGAACGTTCTTCACGAACCGCGCCGGCCGGTACATGTCCCACACCCAGGCGTCCTGCATCTTCACGTCGAAGAAGACGTCGCCGTTCTCCGCGGTACGGACGTCGAGGTCGACCGAGTTGGTCAGATAGAACCGACGCTCGGTCTCGACCACGTATGTGAACAAACCGACGACATCCCGGTATTCGCGGTAAAGCTGCAGCTCCATCTCGGTTTCGTACTTTTCGAGATCTTCTGCGCTCATCGCGGTCCTCCTGTCGTACCGGTCCCCCGGTTCGCCTGGTCAGGCAACCCCGGCCCCCATTTCATTTTCACCCATCCCCCTCGCCACCGTGACGAAGGAGTATCGGTGATCAGGACACGGCCCGTGCGTTTCCAGCGCCAGCCGGTGTCCTGGTGTGACATACCCCTTGTGCACGGCGAAACCGTACTGCGGGTAGCGCCCGTCGAGCGCGACCATGAGGCGGTCTCGAGTCACCTTGGCCACGATCGACGCCGCCGCCACGCATGCGGCCACCTGGTCCCCCTTCCACACGGCCAGTGACGGCGCCGGGAGGCCCGGCACCGGGAAGCCGTCCGTCAGGATGTACTCCGGGTCACAAGGCAACTGTGCGACAGCCCGCCGCATTCCTGAAACGTTGCATTTGTGAAGACCTTTAGCGTCGATCTCCCCCGGCGGGATGATCACCAATCCGATGTGGGAGACGCGGACGATCTGGTCGTACAGACGTTCGCGCACCGCCGGGGACAGCAGCTTCGAGTCGCCGAGGCCGTCGATCTGCCTGCGCAGGATCACGGCCGCGACGACGAGGGGCCCCGCGCAGGCGCCGCGGCCGGCCTCGTCGACGCCCGCGATGGGGGTGAGGCCGCGGCGGGCGAGCGCCCGCTCATAGGCGTAGAGTCCGGAATCGCGCCGGACGACGCTTGGCCGAGGGCGGAACGCAACTGTCATGACAGAGGCAGCGTACGCCCCAAACGCCGCGAACCGCGACCGAAAGCGACCGCTATTTGACCTTGTCGAAAGTGTCAGGACGGGAGAAGAGATACCCCCGGGACAGCGGCCAGTAGCGCACCACGGCCTTGCCGATCACGTCGTTCTCCGAGATGAACCCGCCTCCGGCCTCGTCCATGTGGGCCCGCGAGTCGGCCGAGGCGCTGCGGTGGTCGCCCATCAGCCAGAGCTTTCCGGCCGGCACGGTGACGCTGAACTTATCGCCGGAAGCGTAATCGCCGGGGTAGAGGTAGGAAGTCTCCTCCAGCGGCGTGCCGTTGACCGTGATGCGCTTCTTGGAGTCGCAGCACACCACCTTGTCGCCGCCGACGCCGATGACCCGCTTGATGGTGTCCTCGCCGGTGCTCCAGCCCTTGAAGACCACGATGTCGCCGCGCTCGGGCTTGCCCGCCAGCTTGTTGACGAAGACCCGGTCGTTGACCAGCAGCGTGTTCTCCATCGAGATGGACGGGATGTAGAACGAGCCGACCACGAACGCCTGCAGCAGCAGCGCGATGCCCACGCCCAGGACCAGCAGCAGCACCGTCTCGCGGAAACCGCCCTTCTTCTTCTCTTTCCCCACGCCCTCCGCCTTCTTGGTGACGGCCATCAGCGCCTCTTCCCCTTCCAGCGGCGACGAACCAGGACCAAGGGTACGGCGAGCCCGAACCCGGCGACCAGCGGTACGGAGCCACCGAGCGCCTGAAGCGCCGGTTGCGAGAACGTGTCCGGAATGTCGATCGAGGTCGCCCGGTTGAACGGCCAGACGATCACGAAGGCCCGCCCGATGACCTGGCTCACGGGAATGGAGCCACCACCCGCGTCACCGGTGTGGGATCGGGAATCGAGCGAGACCGACCGGTGGTCGCCCATCACCCACAGCCGCCCCTCAGGCACCGTGATGTTGAAGAACTTGTCGGACGGCACGTTGCCCGGATAGAGATAGCTCTCCTCGTCGATGGGCGTGCCGTTGACCGTGATGCGATTCTTGGAGTCGCAGCACTTCACGTGGTCGCCACCGACGCCGATGACCCGCTTGATGTAGTCCTTCTCGCCGGGCACGATGCCGAACGCCGTGCCGACCCAGCGGAAGAAGGCCGCGACCGGGTTGGACGGCTCCTCCATCTGGAACTCACCGTCCCAGGAGTCGACTCCCGAGAAGACCACCACGTCTCCGCGCTCGATGTCACGCGTGTGGTAGACGAGCTTGTTGACCAGAACCCTGTCGTTTTTCAACAGGGTGTTCTCCATCGACTCCGACGGAATGTAGAAGGCCTGGACCACAAACGTCTTGATGATCAGGGCCAGCACCAAGGCCACGACGACAAGAACGGGCAGCTCTTTCCAGAACGACCCCTTCTTCTCCTTTTTCTCGCCTTTTGCTGGCTTCTGAGTCTCTTCGGCGACCACGTCCACCTCGTCCTCGACAGGGCGGCGCGCCGCGCCGTGCTCCTGGCTCTCGCTAGTCATCGCTGACGAGCCTAGATGATGCTTCGGCTCGACAAGCCTCGACCGACGTTACACCCATGCACGAGTCGCTCCACATAAAGGAAACGGCCCTGTAAAGCCGAATGGCCCGCGCGAGTGCGCGGGCCACGAAAAGACCGGGCTACTTGGCGGCCGTCGTCTCGCGCTTCTCGCGGATACGGGCGGCCTTGCCGCGCAGGTCGCGCATGTAGTAGAGCTTGGCCCGGCGCACGTCGCCGCGGGTCACGAGCACGATCTTCTCGATGACCGGGCTGTGCACGGGGAAGGTGCGCTCGACGCCGACGCCGTAGCTGACCTTGCGGACCGTGAAGGTCTCACGGGCGCCGCTGCCCTGCCTGCGCAGCACGAAGCCCTTGAAGACCTGGATACGGGAGCGGTTTCCTTCGACGACTCGCACGTGAACCTCGAGCGTGTCACCGGGGCGGAAGCTCGGCACGTCGCTGCGCAGCGTCGCCTTCTCGAGCTCCTGGATCTTCGTGTGCATGAGAGCTGTCCTCAAGTCCTCGCGAGCACGCGGAGGTCCACCCGGCCGTGGCTCGCGGCGGACACGCCTGCTGATGTGATGAACCCGGGATCGTTTCCCGGGCATGACAGACCAACCAAATGACGGTTGGCAGCGATTCAGTTTGCCATATCTTCGCGCTCGACGCGAAACGACAGCTCCTCGAGGAGCTTCCTGTCGTGCTTGTCGAGCGTGTCGGGGTCGAGCGCCGCGGCCAGCTCCGGCCTGTTCCGTACGGTACGGCGCAGCGCCTGGTCACGCCGCCATCTGGCGACTTTTCCGTGATGCCCGGACAGCAGCACCTCAGGCACTTCATGCCCCCGCCAGACGGGCGGCTTGGTGTAGACGGGGCCCTCGACCAGATTCTGCATGGACCCGGGCGCGAACGAGTCGTCCACGGCCGACTGGGCGTTGCCCAGCACACCGGGCAGCAGCCGCCCGATGGCCTCGACCATGACCAGCACCGCGACCTCGCCCCCGGCCAGCACATAGTCACCGATGCCGACCTCGTCGACCCGCAGCCGGGAGCCGTACTCCTCCATGACCCGCGAGTCGATGCCCTCGTACCGCCCGCACGCGAACAGCAGCCACGGCTCCCCCGCCAGCTCCTGCGCCAGCTCCTGGGTGAACGGCCGCCCGCTCGGCGTCGGAACGATCAGCCGCGGCGCGCCGTCCCCGGCCACGTCGTCGATGGCCTCGCCCCACACCTCGGGCTTCATGACCATGCCCGGCCCCCCGCCGTAGGGGGTGTCGTCCACGGTCTTGTGCACGTCGTGGGTCCAGTCACGGAGCTGGTGTACGCGTACGTCGAGCGTGCCGCGCTCGCGGGCCTTGCCGATCAGCGAGACGTCGAGCGGCGCGAAGTATTCGGGGAAGATCGAGATGATGTCGAGCCGCATCACAGCAGGCCCTCTGGCGGGTCGACGACCAGCCGACCGCCCTCCAGGTCGATCTCGGGCACCAGTTCCTTGACGAACGGGATGAGCGCCTCGTCCGCCCCGACCCTGCGTACCACCAGGAGGTCCTGACCGTGGTGGAGAACGTCGGTGATCTCGCCCACGGGCTCCCCCGCGGCGGTCTCCACCGTCAGGCCGATGAGCTGATGATCGTGGAACTCGTCGGGGTCGTCGGACGGCACCACCTCGGCCGAGTCGATGACCAGCATGGTGCCCCGCAGCTCCTCCGCCACGTCGCGGTCGGTGACCCCCTCGAGGGTCAGCAGCAGGAAGCCCTTGTGCCAGCGGCGGGCCGCGACGACGAGCGGCCCCCTGTCGGCGGGGTCCGTGGCGATGGACGTGCCCACGGCGAAACGCAGCTCGGGATCGTCGGTGCGTACCTCCACGGACACTTCACCGCGCACCCCGTGCGGACGGCCGATCCGGCCGACGACCAGCTGCAACATGAACTCCTAACGCAAGCGCCCCCATCGGCCGGCAAAGCCGATGAGGGCGCGGAAACCTGACGCTAACGGACTGTTTCGTGCAGGTCGAGCAGGTCGACCCGTACGTACTTCCCGTCGGCCAGGGCGTTCACAACGGTGCGCAGCGCCTTGGCGGTGCGCCCGCCGCGTCCGATGACCTTGCCCAGGTCCTCGGGGTGCACCCGGACCTCCAGGACGCGCCCGCTGCGAATGCGGCGTGCGCGGACCCGGACATCGTCTGGATGTTCGACGATGCCCTTGACGAGGTGCTCGAGAGCCTCCTCGAGCACGTCAGGCCTCGCCCTCGGCCTGGGTCTCGGCGGGGGCCTCAGCCTCTTCCTTCTTCTTGGCCTTCTTCGGCGTGGTGGCGGCCGTGCCGGTGTCGCCACCGGACAGCGCCTCCTTGGCCGCGGCCTCGTAGAGGGCGTGACGGTCAGGCGCGGGCTCGGCGACCTTCAGCGGCGCAGGGGCGGGCTCGCCCTTGAACTTCTGCCAGTCGCCGGTGAGCTTGAGCAGCTTGAGGACGGGCTCGGTCGGCTGCGCGCCGACCCCCAGCCAGTAGGCCGCACGCTCGGCGTTGACCTCGATGCGCGAAGGGTCGTCCTTCGGGTGGTACAGGCCGATCTCCTCGATCGCCCGGCCGTCACGCTTGGTGCGGCTGTCGGCGACGACGATGCGGTATTGAGCGTTGCGGATCATGCCGAGCCGCTTGAGCTTGATCTTGACTGCCACGGGTGTGGTCTCTCCTGCATTCGAGCGTGGGTGAACGGCATCTCGCCGAGTGGGGCACGACGGGACGACGCTCCAGGGACAGGCGCGTCCGGCGGGAGATGAGAGGGCACCCGCATGGCCACGATGTTCCAACATGCCATTGTGCCAGATCCACGGCACTGCCATCGACGTTCCGTCACGGCGCGTCGCCTCCATCCGCGCCCGATCGGCGCCCGAAGGCTCGGCACCGCTTGCGACCTGGCCGCATGTACGGCGAGCGACCCGTTCATGGTATCCCGCCGGCGCATGATCTCCGGCCGCGCGAACGGGGAGCGACCGGTTCCGGGTGGGCGTGCGCAAGTCGAGGCGAGCAGCCGTACGAAAGAGCGGACGCAGGCGCTCAGGGAGACGGGGCTGCCGGGAGTCCACCAGCGGGAAGGCGGGGCCCGGGGCGCGCCACCGCCGGGAGCCCGAGGCGCGCCACCCCCGGAGACCGGAGTGCGGGTCGGCCGGGGTTGGCCGCCGGGAGAGCAGGGTCCCGGCGGTGGTTACTTCTGGCCGGGCAGGCGGAACTTGGAGGGGTCGAAGCCGGGCGGCAGCTCCACACCCGGAGGCAGCTTGCCCCCGAGGTTGCCCAGCAGGCCACCGCTCTTGGGCTCCGCCTCCGGAGCCTCGGCGGAAGAGGCCTTGCCGAGAGCCGCCTTGCGCGGGTCGCCGCTGACGCGCCGCCCCTTGGCCTTCTTCTGCGCCTTGCCCGCCTTGCCGCGACCGCCCGGCATGCCGGGAATGCCCATCCCGCCCGCCATCCGCTTCATCATCTTCTGCGCCTCGAAGAAGCGGGTGACGAGGTTGCTGACCGCGGTGACCGTGACGCCGGAGCCGGCCGCGATGCGGGCCCGGCGCGACCCGTTGATGATCTTGGGGTCCTGGCGCTCCCCGGGCGTCATCGAGCGGATGATGGCGGCGATACGGTCGAGGTCGCGGTCGTCGATGGAGTTGAGCTGGTCGCGCATCTGCCCCATGCCGGGCATCATGCCCAGCAGGTTTTTGATGGGCCCCATCTTCTGGACCATCATCATCTGCTCGAGGAAGTCCTCGAGCGTGAAGTTTTCGCCCGACGTGAGCTTGCCCGCCATCTTGGCGGCCTGCTCCTCGTCGAACGTCTTCTGGGCCTGCTCGATCAGGGTGAGGATGTCACCCATGTCGAGGATGCGGGAGGCCATCCGGTCGGGGTGGAAGGCGTCGAAGTCTTCGAGCTTCTCACCCGTGGAGGCGAACATGATCGGCCGGCCCGTGATGTGCCGCACCGACAGGGCGGCGCCACCGCGGGCGTCGCCGTCGAGCTTGGTCAGCACGACCCCGTCGAAGCCGACGCCCTCCATGAACGCCTGCGCCGTCGTGACGGCGTCCTGGCCGATCATGGCGTCGACCACGAACAGGACCTCGTCGGGCGAGACCGCGTCGCGGATGTCCGCGGCCTGCTTCATCATCTCCTGGTCGATGCCCAGGCGGCCGGCGGTGTCGATGATGACGATGTCGTGCAGCAGGCGCTTGGCCTCGTCGATCGACGTGCGGGCGACCTCGATCGGGTCGCCGGCGCCGTTGCCCGGCTCGGGGGCGTAGACCGCGACCCCGGCGCGCTCGCCCACGACCTGGAGCTGCTGGACGGCGTTGGGGCGCTGCAGGTCGGCGGCGACGAGCAGGGGCGTGTGGCCCTGCTCGCGCAGCCACCTGGCCAGCTTGCCGGCCAGGGTGGTCTTACCGGCGCCCTGCAGACCCGCCAGCATGATGACGGTCGGCGGCGTCTTGGCGAGGCGGAGCCTGCGCGTCTCGCCGCCGAGGATCCCGATCAGCTCGTCATTGACGATCTTGACGACCTGCTGCGCCGGGTTGAGCGCCTGGGAGACCTCGGCCCCGCGGGCGCGCTCCTTGACCTGGGCGACGAACGCCTTGACCACCGGGAGCGCGACATCGGCCTCCAGCAGGGCGATGCGGATCTCGCGGGTGGTGGCGTCGATGTCGGCATCGGACAGCCGGCCTTTGGACCGGAGGGAGGAGAAGACCGATGTCAACCGGTCGGATAGCGTCTCGAACACGTGGTTGGCCAGTCCTCGAAGCGAATGAACGTCTAAGACTCCAGCCTATCCGCTCCGCTAGCCGCTCCAGCCTGGCACGGCCATGCGGACCGAGAGCGCGTGCTCGACCAGGTTGATCAGCGCGGTCTTGACCGAGTCCTTGGACCTGGCGTCGAGGCGCACCATCGGGATGTGCGGCGCCAGGGTCAGGGCGTCACGCACTTCGGTGTCGCTGTGGGCGTACTGGCCGTCCCAGCCGTTCACCCCCACGATGAACGGCAGCTGCGCCTCCTCGAAGTAGTCGATCGCGGGGAAGCTGTCCGCCAGGCGGCGCGTGTCCACGAGCACGACCGCGCCGATCGCGCCGCGCACCAGGTCGTCCCACATGAACCAGAACCGGTGCTGTCCGGGCGTGCCGAACAGGTACAGGATCAGGTCGCGATCGAGCGAGACGCGACCGAAGTCCATGGCGACGGTGGTGGTCGACTTGAGCGGCGTCATGCCCAGATCGTCGATGCCCTTGGAGGCGTCGGTCATGACGGCCTCCGTGGTCAACGGCATGATCTCCGACACCGCGCCGACGAAGGTCGTCTTGCCCACCCCGAACCCACCGGCGACCACGATCTTCGTCGAGGTCAAACCGGGGCTAGAGCCTGCGAAGTCCACTGAGCACCCTTTCCAGCAGGTTGACGTCCGGCCTACCCGCTTCCAGCTGCGGCTGATGCACCCGAACCAAACCCTCTGCCGCCATGTCCGCGATCAGAACACGCACCACACCGAGCGGGATCCGCAGCAGCGCCGAGACCTCAGCCACCGACCTGACCTGCAGGCACAGCTGGCTGATCGCCTTGTATTCGGGGGTGATGTGCGAGAACTCCCGGTGCTCGGCGGTCGCCGAGGACACCAGGGCCTCCATGGCCAGCTTGACCTTGGGCGCGGTACGCCCGCCGGTCACGGCATACGGCCGTACCGGCGAGGCGGGGTCGTTGCTGGGCGGCGGCTGAGGGGGAGGCTGCCAGCTCCCACTGTTCTGGGAATCCCACGCACCGCTGTTATGGGAGTCCCAGCCGCCGCTGTTCCATCTGGGGTCTGTCACCTACATCACCTGGTCTGGCTGGCGCGCAACTCTGCGCGCACAGCCGGGGTAAGCACCTGGCCGGCGCGATCAACCATAAGCGTCATCTGATACGCCACCAGACCCATGTCACAGTCCGGGGCCGCCAGCACCGCCAGGCACGAGCCGTCACTGATCGACATGATCAGCATCAGCCCACGCTGCATCTCCACGATCGTCTGGTTGACCGGCCCGCCCTCGAACACCCTGGCCGCACCCTGCGTCAGGCTCACCAGGCCCGACGCGATGGCGGCCAGCTGGTCAGCCCGGTCGGCCGGGAATCCCGCGGAGGCCGCGAGCGGCAGCCCGTCTGAGGAGACGACCACCGCGTGCGCGACGCCAGGAACGGTGCTGACGAAATCGGTGATTAACCAGTCCACCCCACGTGCCGACTGGCTCAAGTCATTCATGCGCGCTCATCCCTGCTTTCAACACTTCTCGGACCGGAGGGGTACGTCCTGCCCTCGCTGATGTCGTCACGTGCCGCCCTGAACCCCTGCTGGAAGCTCGAAAGGCGGCTGCGCACCCGGTCCGGCGAGACCGCCGGCATGGGGGCGACGCCCTTGGGCGCCGAGACGGTGTCGGCCGAGCCGGGCACCAGGTTGGCCTTGGGCACCCGCTTGGGCAGCCCTGCCGCGGTCGCACCGTCGCGTACCGGCTCGACGACCGCCTCCGCGGCGCTCCAGCCCGCGTCGGCCTTGGCGGAACCCCAGGTGGCGGCGCCCTCGTTGCCGTGCTCGAACCAGGCCGACTCGACCGAGGCGAAGATCGGCAGGTATTCGTCGCCCGAAGAGGCGGGCTTCACGGCCGGGATGGGACCGGTCGCCGCCGACTCCGTTTCGGGGAAGTCGTACCTCGGCTGCCCCATGTCCATCTGGTCGCCGCCGAAAGGCCGCCTCGGCAGGGAGTTGCCGTTGTCCTGGCCCCACTCGCCCGGCCGGCTGTTGGAGTTGCGCGCCGGCACCCAGACGTCAGAGGTGTCGTAGCCGCCGCTGCTGCTGCGCGGGTCGGCCGGCCAGCCCACATCCACGCTCGGCTGGGCCGAGAAGGACGGCTGTGAGGGGAACGACGGGTGCCCCGGCCCGGGCTGGTAGCCTCCCGGACCCCACTGGGGGGTGGGCGGCGGCGGCACGGGCGGCATGGGGGGCTGCTGCATCGGCGGCATGGAAGGCATGGGCGAACGGGCGCCGAAGCTCTCGTCGAACGAGTCCAGCGTCCCCATGCCGGTGCCGCCGGGGGTCGCGTAGGCGGGAGCCTGCGAGCCGAGCAGCGCTTCCGGCATCAGGACCATGGCGGTCAGACCGCCGGTGCCGTGGGGGCGCAGCTGCACCCGGATGCCGTGGCGGTGGGCCAGCCGCGCGACCACGAACAGGCCCATGCGGCGCGACACGGACACGTCCACGGTGGGGGCGTCCATGAGGCGGTCGTTGGCGATGGTGAGCTCGTCCGGGGTCATGCCGATGCCGGAGTCGCTGATCGACAGCATGACGCCGCCGCCGTCGATCCGGCTGCCGGAGACGGTCACCCTGGTCTCGCGCGGCGAGAACGACAGGGCGTTCTCGATCAACTCGGCCAGCAGGTGGATGACGTCGTTGACGGCCTGGCCGGCCACGGCGACGCCGTCGGGCACCTGGAGGACGACCCGCTCGTAGTTCTCGACCTCGGACAGCGAGGCGCGGGCGACGTCGACCAGCTTGACGGGCTTGCTCCAGCGGCGGGGCGGTTCCTGGCCGGCGAGGACCAGCAGGTTCTCGCTGTTACGCCGCATACGGGTGGCCAGGTGGTCCAGCTTGAACAGGTTGCCGAGTCGCTGCTCGTCCTGCTCGCCCTGCTCCAGCCCGTCGATCAGGGTGATCTGGCGTTCCACCAGCGTCTGGCTGCGGCGGGACAGGTTCACGAACATCGCGTTGACGTTGCTTCGCAGGCGGGCCTCCTCGCCCGCCAGCCGGACCGCTTCGCGGTGGATCTCGTCGAACGCCCGCGCGACTTCACCGATCTCGTCCTGAGAGGCGACGCCGATGGGCTGGACGTCGACGCTCTCGACCGACTCGGACTCACGGAGCTGGCGCACGGTGTCGGGCAGGCGGCGACCGGCGATGAACAGCGCCTCCCTGCGCAGCCTGCGCAGGGGGCCGCTCAGCGAGCGTGCCATGAAGACGGTGACCAGCAGCACGAGGATGAGCAGGATCAGGATGCCGACCGCGACGATGACGGCGCTCTGCTGCTCGGACCCTTCCAGGGTGCGGCTGCGGAGCACGATCGAGTCGGCCACGCGCTGCTCGACCTTGCGCATCCCGTCGACGGTCTCGCTGATGGCGGCGAACCAGTCCTTGCCGTCACGGGTGAGCCCGAGCTTCGGGTCCGACACGTTCCGTGGTTGCCCCAGGCTCTGCAGGAACAGGGCTCGGGCGGCCAGGATCTCCGCGCGGTCGACGGCCTTGCCGCTGACGGTGTCGTCGTACGCCTGGCGCAGCTCGAGGGGGACCTGCGCCCGGAAGGTGGCCAGCTCGCTGTTTTTCTGGGCGCGCGCGGCGATGAAGGAGTCAAGCTCCACCCGACCGAATTCCCGGGTGGCCAGGGCCGCCACGAGCAGCGCGCGCTGCGTGGAGACGTACTGCTTGGCCCGGGAGAGGGCGGCGAAGCCGGAGACGCTCGCCGAGAGCTCCTTGTCGACCGCACCTTGGTCGATGGTGTCGTTCAGGGAGAGGAGGTCTGTGATGAACCGGTCGTAGAGCTCGATGACGGAGTTCACGTCGAGCTGGGAGTCCATCGCGTTCTTACGCGCGGTGTCGAGCTCGTTGAGACGGTTCTTGATGCGCAGGGCCTCGGGCGCCTGAGGGCTGTCGGAGGTCGCCAGCGCGTCGACGCTGCCCTTGACCTCGGCGACGAGCTTGTTGACCGGCTCGTACTGATCGGTCACTTCGGTCCGGCCGGCCTTGCGCCCGAGGGCGACGAAGCGCGCGGTGTAGTCACGCTCCACCTCGACCTCGTGCGCGAGCGCGGTCAGCCGGCTCGCCAGCACGGCGACCTCGTTGACCTGCGCGTAGTCGCTGGCGCTCGCGATCGAGGTGGTGACACGCAGGCCACCGAGCACGAGCGCGGCGAGGGTCGGGATGACGACCAGGACCAGCAGCTTGGAGCGCACACGCCAGTTACGCAGGGAGAAACGCGATCCCGTCCGAGCCTTTCCGGCTTCGCCCGCAACGCCAGGGGCGACCGGCTGGGGTCCCCCGGACGCATGTCGGGGGGCTTCCTCTATTAAGCCCGGATCCCCGCCCACAGAGGGGACAACACTCTTCACTTGCCTCCGCAACCTCTCCTCGGACGGTTGGTGCACGAAGATCACGTTATGCAGGTGTTTGCGGTGTGACGCCGACGCACCCTTGGGGCGAGAGCTTATTGGAGCACATCAACACGAGATCGGCCAATAGCGCAAAGATCACGGTCGACACACAGCTGCACATTTTACGCAAATCACAACACCTGCCACAGGCCCTAGAAGTCAAGCCAGGCCCGAGATATTAATCGGACAAAAGGGATATATCGCCACATATGGTGATATATCTTGTTAATTTTAGGGGTTCCCGGTGCATCGGGAACTACGGCCTGCGCTAGGGTTCGACCGTCGCTGACACCCTCAGTTACCAACACCCCCACCCCCATGGGTTCATAAGGAGACGCGTAATGCGGTTCGGTGCATTAGGGCGTAGTGCCCTGATTGGGCTTGTGAGCACCCTCGTCATCACCGGGTGTTCAAGTTCCGGCGACAAACCAGAAAGCGCGAGTTCCGCCGCCGGTGGCATGAAAACCGACCTGTTGGTCGGACAGTATCCGGGTGCGGACTCTGCGCCACTGTTCATCGCCATGGAGCGCGGCTTCTTCAAGGAAGAGGGCCTCAACGTCAAGCAGGAGCCCATCCAGGCTCCGCAGGCGGTGCTCCCCAAGCTCGCCAACGGCCAGATGGACGTGGTGCTGGGCAGCTACGCCACCATCCTGACCATCCAGCAGGCCGGCACTGAGAAGTTCAAGTACATCGCGGACTCCTACCAGGGCGCGCCCGGGGCCTTCGGCATCATGGTCAAGAAGGACTCCCCCATCAAGCAGGTCGCCGACCTGAAGGGCAAGAAGATCGGCGTCAACATCGTCGGTGGTCTGGGCACGCTCACGATGAGCCCCCACTTCAAGATCGCCGGTCTCGACCCCACCCCCGGCAAGGACATCACCTACGTCGTGATCCCGACGACGGAATGGATCTCCTCGCTGGACAAGGGCAGCGTCGACGCCGTGTGGATGACGGACCCGTACGTCAGCCAGGCGAAGAAGGAGATCGGCGCCACCATGCTGCTGGACACCATGTCCGGCCCGACCGACGGTCTGCCCATCACCGGCTGGGCGGCCACGGAGAAGTGGACGCAGAACAACCCCAAGACCCTGGCCGCCTTCCAGCGGGCCATGGCCAAGGCGCAGCAGATCGCCGCCACCGACCGGAGCGCGGTCACCAAGGTCCTGCCGACCTTCACCAAGATCCCGGCTGAGACCGCCGCCACGATCAACCTCGGCGCCTACCCGACCTCGCTGAACTCCCAGCGCATCCAGCGGGTGGCCGACCTGATGTTCGACTCCGGCCTGCTCAAGCAGAAGATGGACGTCAACTCGATGATCTACGCAGCACCTCAGGGATGATGACCACGATCAACCCGGCGCGGCGCGGGCAGCACCCGCTCGCCCGCGCCAAGCTGGCCAAATACACCCGCCACGCCATCGGCGTGGCGGGTTTTCTGCTTGCCTGGCAGCTTCTCGGCATGACGGGCCTGTTCAAGTGGATGCCTCCGGCCGCGGAAACCCTGGCCAGGACGTTCTCCCTGGCCGTGGACCCGGAGTTCCTCGGGGACATCGGGGGCACGCTCACGGCCGCGGTCATCGGGTTGCCGCTGGCCGTCCTGATCGCCGTCCCGATCGGGCTGCTGCTGGGAACGGTCCCGGTGGTCGAGGAGATGACCCGGGTGTTCGTGGAGTTCCTGCGACCCATCCCCTCGGTGGCGCTGATCCCGCTGGCGCTGTTCTTCTTCCAGCCGGAGATCAACGCCAAGGTGGCGCTCATCGTGTTCGCCGCCTCCTGGCCGATCCTGATCAACACCCTGTACGGCGTGCGTGACGTGGACCCGCTGGGCAAGGAGACGCTGCGCTCGTTCGGGTTCGGCCCCGGCGCGGTGATCTGGCGGGTCGCCCTGCCGAGCGCGGCGCCCTTCATCGCGACGGGCGTCCGGCTGGCCGCCTCCATCACGCTCATCCTGGCCATCAGCGTGGAGTACATCGTGGGCGGTTCGGTCGGCGTCGGAGGCTTCCTCATCGAGGCGAGCACCGGCATCGGCATGGACGCGCTGATCGATGTCGTCGCGGTCCTGATCTGGGCCGGCGTGATCGGTCTCGTCGTCAACATCCTGCTCGCGCGCGCCGAGCGCCGGCTGTTCAGGTGGCGGAACACATGATTCTCACCCTGGTCAAGCGCCTGTGGCTGGTCCCGGTCATGTTCTTCGGCTGGGAGCTGCTCGCGGGGGCGCTCGCCACTCCGTTTCTCCCCGGACCGACCCTGATCCTTTCTCGGATGTACGAGATGTGGCTCTCCGGGCCTTACGTCTTCACCGAAGAGGCGGTCCACAACTTCCTGCCCAGCCTGATCAGGGTGGTCGGTTCCTGGGCCATCGCCGTGGTCGTGGGCGTGGGCCTCGGCGTGGCGATCGGCAGGACCCCCTGGCTGGCCGACATCGTCGAACCGCTGATCGAGTTCGGCCGGGCCGTACCGCCTCCCGTGATGCTGCCGATCTTCCTCGTGCTCTTCCAGATCGGCCCGCAGGTGCAGGTCGCGACCATCGTGTTCGGCATCGTCTGGCCGATCCTGCTCAACTCCATCGACGGCGCCCGCAACCTCGACATGCTGAAGGTCGAGACCGCGGCCGTCTTCGGCGTGCCGGCCCACCTGCGGTTCTTCCGGATCATCCTGCCCGCCGCGGCACCGAAGATCTTCGCGGGCCTGCGCCTGAGCGTCTCCCTGGCGCTGATCCTCATGGTCATCTCCGAGCTCAAGGCCAGCACCGAGGGATTCGGCTATCTCCTCAACATGGCCGTCAGCGCCGCCGACATGCCCGCCATCTGGGCCAACGTGGTGCTGCTCGGCGTGCTGGGCTTCGCATTCAACTCACTGTTCCTCACGGTGGAGCGGCGCGTGCTGTCCTGGCACCGCCACGCCTACCGCCTCGCATAGGAAAGACCACTGCTGTGACCGACCTGTTGTTGAAGAACGTGAAGGTTGTCACCCACGAACACGACGACCCCGTGGAGGCGGACATCGCCATCGCGGACGGCCGCATCGTACGGGTGGAGCCGGGCCAGTCCGCCGCCGGCGAGGTGATCGACGGCGGCGGCAAGCTGGCCTTCCCCGGAGTCGTCGACGCCCACCAGCACTGGGGCATCTACAACCCGCTGCCCGAGGACACCGAGTCGGAGAGCCGGGCCAGCGCCCAGGGCGGCGTGACGACGGCGCTCACCTACATGCGGACCGGCCAGTACTACCTCAACAGGGGCGGCTCCTACGCCGAGTTCTTCCCGGAGGTGCTCAGGCAGGCCGAGGGCCGGGCCTACGTCGACTACGGCTTCCACCTGGCGCCCATGTCGAGCGGGCACATCGGCGAGCTGCCCGACCTGGTCGAGCGGTTCGGGGTGCCGTCGTTCAAGATCTTCATGTTCTACGGCGGGCACGGGCTGCACGGGCGCTCCGACGACCAGCGGGCGTTCCTCATGCTGCCGGAGGGCGAGCGCTACGACTACGCGCACTTCGAGTTCGTGATGCGCGGCGTGCAGGCGGCCAGGGAGCGGATGCCCGAGCTGGCGGGCGAGATCTCGTTGTCGCTGCACTGCGAGACGGCCGAGATCATGACCGCGTACACGAAGCTCGTGGAGGAGGCCGGGGACCTGAGCGGCCTGGCCGCCTACAGCGCCTCGCGCCCGCCGCACTCCGAGGGGCTGGCCGTCTTCATCGCCTCCTACCTCGCCCACGAGACGGGCCTGGCCAACGTCAACCTGCTGCACCTGTCCTCCGCCAAGGCCCTGGACGCCGCCGTCCGCATGGCGGCGACGTTCCCCCACATCGACTTCCGCCGCGAGGTCACGATCGGTCACCTGCTCGCCGACATCGACACGGCCAGCGGCATCGGGGCCAAGGTCAACCCGCCGATCAGGCCCCGCGAGGACGTCGAGGCGCTGTGGGGACACGTGCTCGACGGCACCGTGGACTGGGTGGTCAGCGACCACGCCTGCTGCCGCGAGGAGCTCAAGTTCGGCGAGCCGAGCGACAACGTCTTCGTGGCCAAGGCAGGGTTCGGCGGCGCCGAGTACCTGCTGCCCGGCCTGGTCACCGAAGGCCGCCGCAGGGGCCTGCCGTACGGCAGGATCGCCGCGCTGACCTCATGGAACCCCGCCAAGCGGTACGGCCTGCGCACCAAGGGGACCATCGCCCCCGGTTTCGACGCCGACATCTGCCTGGTCGACCCCGGGCAGACCTGGACGGTTCGCGCCCAGGACTCGGAGTCGGCGCAGGAGTACACGCCGTTCGAGGGGTTCGAGCTGACCGCCAAGGTCACCGACACGTTCGTACGCGGCAACCACGTGCTCGACGCAGGCAAGATCGTGGGCCGGCCGGTGGGCCGCTACGTGTCCCGGCCCGCCTGAAAGCGCGTGCGCCTGCAAAGACGATCATTCCTCGGGTACGCTCACGCAAAGTAACGTGTCTCGCTCTCCCAAATCCCAGTAGGAGACCCCCCCATGGCACGCACTCTGCGCTGTCACGTACTCGCGCTCGGCTCCGTCGCCGTCCTCGCACTCACCGGCTGCAGCGGGGGCGGCGCGTCCCCGGCCTCGACGGGACCCAACGGCCTGGAGAAGGCCACCATCAAGGTCGGGGCGCTGCCGATTCCCGACCCGGTCGCGCTCTACATCGCCCAGACCAAGGGCTTCTTCAAGGAAGAGGGCCTGACGGTGGAGCCGGTCACGATCACCGGCGGCGCCGCCGCGCTGCCGCAGATCGAGAGCGGCGCCCTGGACATCACGCAGACCAACTACGTGTCCTCGATCCTGGCGGCCGGCCAGGGCAAGAAGATCAAGCTGGTGGCCGACATGTACCGGGCGGCCCCCAACACCTTCGAGATCATGGTTCCCAAGGACTCGCCGATCCAGCAGGTCGCGGACCTGAAGGGCAAGACGGTCCTGGTCAACAACCTCAGGAACATCGCCACGCTGGCGGTCACGACCCAGCTCAAGGCGGCCGGGCTCAGCGAGACGGACGTCAAGTTCGCCGAGAAGCCGTTCCCCGAGATGGGCAACGCGATCACCGCGGGGCAGGGCGACGCGGGCTGGATCACCGAGCCGTTCATCACGGCCAACAAGAACGCGCTCGGCTTCCGCACGATCGCCGACACCATGACGGGCCCGACCGCCGAACTGCCCATCGCGGGCTGGATGGCCACCGACGAATGGGTGCGGCAGAACCCCAAGACGCTGGCCGCCTTCCAGCGGGCGATCTCCAAGGCGCAGCAGCTCGCCTCCGGTGACCGCAAGGAGATCGAGGCGGCGCTGCCGACGTACACGAAGATCGACGCCAAGACGGCCGCGGCGATCACCCTGGGCACCTACCCGAGCACCCTGGAAGCGGCCCGGCTGCAGAAGGTGGCCGACCTCATGCTCGAGTACAAGTACATCAACGGCCCGATCGACGTGAAGTCGCTCATCGCGGCGAGCCCGGGCGGATGACGGGTGCCCGCCTGCTCCGCGGCGCCGTCGGCGCCGCGGGGTTCCTCCTGGCCGGAGAGCTGTTCATCCGCTTCGGCCTGGGCGAGAACCTCCTCTTTCCACCGCCTTCGACCGTCCTGTACGAAGCCGTGCGCCTCCCGGCCGACGCCACGTTCCTGGCCGGGGTGGGCACCACCCTCGCGAACTGGGCGCTCGGCCTGCTGACCGCCGTCGCGGTGGCCGTGCCCGCGGGCGTGCTGCTCGGCGCGCTGGCGCCGGTGGAGCGGGCGATCAGGCCCGTGCTGGAGTTCATGCGCCCGATCCCCTCCGTGGCCATCATCCCGCTCGCGATCCTGCTGGTCCCGGTGGACGAGCTGATGAAGGTCTCCGTCATCGTGTACGCGTCCGTCTGGCCGATCCTCATCAACACCCTGTACGGCATGCGCGACGTGGACCCGCTGGCCAAGGAGTCCCTGCGCAGCTTCGGGTTCGGCCCGCTGGCCGTGCTCGCCAGGGTGAGCCTGCCCAGCGCGGCCCCGTTCGTGGCGACCGGCGTCAGGATCGCCGCCGGGATCGCGCTCGTCCTGGCCGTCAGCGCCGAACTCGTGGCCGGCGGCGTGAACGGGATCGGCGTCTACGTGACCGTGGCCGGCAACGGCAACCGGACCGATCTCATGATGGCCGCGACGTTCTGGGCCGGTCTCTTCGGCGTGATCGCGAACATGGCGCTGCTCGCCGCCGAGCGCCGCCTGTTCCGCTGGCACCACGCGCGGACCGGGGCGGTTTCGTGAAGGCGCCGGCCCGGCTCTGGGTGGTCCCCGTGGTGCTGGCCGTCTGGGAGATCGCCGGGCGCGCGATCGGGGACACCGATTTCCCGCCGCCCACGACGATCCTGGCGCGCATGCGCGAACTGTGGTTCTCCGGCCCGCCCGCTCGTGGCTTCCTGACGAACGACGCGATCGCGAACATCCTGCCCAGCCTCGGCCGCATGTTCGGCGGCTGGCTGCTGGCCGCGCTGATCGGGATCGCGGCGGGCATGCTGCTCGGGCGTTCGCGCTCGGCGACCGACTACGTGGACCCGCTGATCGAGTTCGGCCGGGCCATCCCGCCTCCGCTGCTGCTGCCGCTGTTTCTGGTGTTGTTCAAGGCGGGCCTGACCACTCAGCTGGCCACTATCGTGTTCGGAGTGATCTGGCCGGTGCTGCTCAACACGATCGACGGTGTCAGGTCCGTCGATCGCACCTACACCGACACGGCCACGGTCTTCAACCTGTCGAGGCCGCAGCGCCTGGGCCTGGTCGTCCTCCCCGCCGCCGCTCCCAAGATCTTCGCCGGGCTGCGGCTGAGCCTGTCGCTGGCGCTGATCCTCATGGTGATCTCCGAGCTCGTCGGCGGCACTGACGGCATCGGCTACCAGTTGCTGACGGCCATGCGCAGCTTCGACGGCGCCGGGGTGTGGGCGGCGATCGCCCTGCTGGGCGTCCTCGGCTACGTCGTTAATTCCCTGTTCGTGCTGGCCGAGCGCCGGGCGCTCGTCTGGCACAGGCAGGCCACCGGAAATTCGTGAACTCTCAGGACCGAGAAAGGCATTGGCGATGAAGCTGGCCAGGTTCGTAGTCGCGGGTATGACGATCGCGCTGACGCTCAGCGCGTGCGGCGGCGGAGGAGGGAGCCAGACGGGCACGAGCAGCACCTCGGCCGCAGGTGGGCTGGAGAAGACCCAGCTGCTGGTCGGCGTGGTGCCGGTCCCGTCGTCGGCGCCGCTGTTCATCGCGGAGAAGCGTGGCTTCTTCAAGGAGGAGGGCCTGACCGTCAAGACGGAGATCATCCAGGCGCCGCAGGCGGTCATGCCGAAGATCCTCAACGGCAGCATGGACGCGTTCCTCACGAGCTACGTGTCGCTGATGGCCATCAACGACTCGGGCGCCGCCAAGCTCAAGCTCTTCCAGCACAGCCAGGAGGCCGCCCCCAACATCGCCGGCGTCGTCGTGGCCAAGGGCTCCCCCGTCAAGACGCCGGCCGATCTCAAGGGCAAGACCATCGCGGTCAACGTGCTCAAGGCGCTCGGCCAGACGCTGACCAACGCCCACCTGCAGGAGGCCGGGCTCAAGCCCGAGGACGTCAAGTACGTCCAGGTGCCGTTCGCCGACCAGATCTCCGCGCTGGGCTCGGGCAAGGTGGACGCGGCCTGGCTGGTCGAGCCGTTCCTGACGGCGGCGAAGAAGAGCGGCGCCACGCAGATCATCGACACCACCGACGGCGTGACGGCCGGCGTGCCGATCGACGGGTGGGGCGTCACGGAGGACTGGCTGGCCAAGAACCCGAAGACGGCCGCCGCCTTCCACCGCGCCCTGGCCAAGGCCCAGCAGATCGCGGGCTCCGACAGGAAGGCGATCGACGAGGTGGTGCCGACGTACACGCAGATCCCGGCGGACGCGGCGGCGGCGATGACGCTCGGCAAGTTCTCGATGGAGGCCGACAAGGCCGGTGTCCAGAAGCTGGCCGACCTGCTGCACGGCTATGGCTACCTCAAGTCCAAGGTGGACGTGGCGCAGCTGTTCGCGCCTGTGAGCGGATGATCGAACACCGGATCGGGCGGGCGGTGCTCGGGGCCCTCGGGCTCGCCGTGTTCATCGCCCTCGCCGAACTGGCCGGGCGGCTCGGGCTGGCCCCGGCCGGATGGCCGTACGTGTCGTCCGTGCTGGCCACGGCGGCGGAGCTGCCGCTGGAGCCGCAGTTCAGGGCCGACGTGCTGGCCACGCTGGGCGCGTGCGCGAGCGGGCTGGTGATCGCGGTCGCGGTCGCCGTGCCCGCGGGGCTGCTGCTCGGCACGGTCCCGTTCGTGGAGCGGTCGGTGCGGCCGCTGGTGGAGTTCCTGCGGCCGATCCCGTCGGTATCGCTGATCCCTATCGCGATGTTCCTGTGGACCGAGAGCCAGGACGCCAAGACGGCGCTGGTCGTCTACACCTGCACGTGGCCGGTGCTGATCAACACGCTGTACGGCCTGACCGACGTCGATCCGCTGGCCAAGGACACGCTGCGGAGCTTCGGCTTCGGGCCGGTCGCCGTGGCGCTGCGGGTGAGCCTGCCGAGCGCGGCGCCCTTCATCGCGACCGGCGTGCGGATCGCGGTGTCGGTCACGCTGATCGTGGCCGTCAGCGCGGAGCTGCTGGCGCCGGGCGGGGGCGGGATCGGCGCGTTCCTGTCGCTGGCGGGCAGCGCGAACCGGCTCGATCGCATGCTGGCGGCGCCGCTGTGGGCGGGGCTGATCGGGCTGGCCGCCAACCTGCTGTTCACGGCCGCCGAACGGCGCGTGTTCCGCTGGCACCGGGAACGGACTGGGGACGCCTCGTGAATTCTCTGCGCAGGCTCATGTGGTACTGGCTGCTGCCCGTGGCCGTGCTCTGCTGGGAGCTGGCCACGCGGTCCGCGCAGGCCGCGTACTTCCCGCCGCCGTCACGGATCGTGGCCAAGCTGCACGAGCTGTGGTTCTCGGGGCCGTGGACGCGGGCGTTCCTGACCGACGAGGCCGTCGCCGACCTGCTGCCCAGCCTGGCCAGGCTGTTCGCGGGCTGGGCGGTGGCCTGCGCGGCCGGGATGGCGATCGGGGTCGCGCTCGGACGTTCGCGCTGGTTGTCGGCCCTGGTGGAGCCGCTGCTGCACTTCGGCCGCTCGGTACCGCCCAGCACGCTGGTGCCGGTCTTCCTGGCGCTGTTCAAGATCGGCACCCCGATGCAGCTGGCCGCGATCGTGTACGGCGTCGTCTGGCCCGTACTGATCAACTCCATGGACGGCGCCCGCAACGTGGACCGGCAGTACATCGAGACCGGGGTCGTCTACCGGCTCGGCCCCTGGCAGCGGCTCACCCGGATCATCCTGCCCGGCGCCTCCCCCAAGATCTTCGCCGGACTGCGGCTGAGCGTGTCGCTGGCCCTGATCATGATGATCATCTCGGAGCTGGTCGGCAGCACCGAGGGCATCGGGCACCGGATGCTGGAGGCGCAGAGCCAGTTCGACATCCCGGCCATGTGGGCGGGGATCGTGCTGCTCGGGCTGCTGGGCATCCTGCTCAACGCCGGGTTCCTGGGGTTCGAGCGCGTGGTGCTGTCGTGGCACCGAGGGGCGAGAGGCTGAGTCAGCTCACGCGGCGCTCGTTGATCAGGGTGCGCTTCACGCACACGCCGTCCTTGATCCACTGCCAGACGCGGTTGCGGGACTTGCCGTCCTCGCTGAGCACGATCATCTCGTAGAGGCGCAGGTCCTCGTCCTCGGCCTTGTACTGCCAGCTGAGGTAGATGGTGCTGCCGTCCAGCTCCCAGAACTCACCCTTGATCCGCTCGGTGTCGAACCCGCAGCGCCCGCCGCCCAGGTACGTGCCCGGGAACTCGTGCACCTCGGTGCGCCCGTCGTCCCAGATGTAGCGGTTGGTCTGGTGGTAGACGGTGTCGTCCAGGATCGCGCAGGTCATCTGGACGCGGTGCCGGTCGATCGGGTTTCCCTCTCGGTCGAGGTGGAGGTACTCGCCCTCCCACTCGCCCTCGTGGCGGGCCAGCAGCGGCATGTCCGCGCGAAGTCCCATCCGCGGCTACTCCTTCGTCGTGTGCCACCAGGGGTCGGCGGCGTCGGAACGGTTGACCAGGAAGGCCCTGCGGCGTACGAACCGGCGGATGGAGGCGGCGCCCATCCGCGAGCCGCCGAGCCCCGACAGGCGGAAGGAGTGCTTCTCGCCCTCGTGCACGAGCGCGGTCAGCGAGGCGTCGTTGACGCTGATCGCGCCGGCCCTCAGCCGCGCCGCCACCGCCATGGCCTGCTCCTCCGTGGCGGCGAAGACCGCTGCCGACAGCCCGTAGACCGAGTCGTTGGCCATCGCGACCGCCTCGTCGGGCCCGTCCACGGCCATGACCGGCAGCACCGGTCCGAACGTCTCCTCCGTCATCACCAGCATGCCGTGGTCGACGCCGGACAGCACGGTCGGGCGGCACCAGTGGCCGCCGCCGTGCCGCTCGATCCGGCCTCCTGTGTGCACGGTCGCGCCCTTGAAGACGGCGTCGGCCAGGTGCGCGGCGATGACGTCCTCCTGGCCCGGGCCGATGATCGGCCCGATCGGGCCGCCCTCGCAGGTCAGGCCCACCTTGGCGGCCCGCTCCACCAGCAGCGCCAGGAACTCGTCGTGGACCTCGCGGGCCACGTAGACGCGCTCGATCGACTGGCACGACTGCCCGGCGTTGGCGGTGCCGCCCCACAGGACGGCCGACGCCGCCCGCTCCAGGTCGGCCCCGGCCAGCACGATCGCCGGGTCCTTGCCGCCCAGCTCCAGGAACGCGGGCACGAACGCGCGGGCGGCCGCCTCGGCGACCACCTGTCCTGTCTCCACGCTCCCGGTGAAGACCACGGCGTCCACCAGATCCACCAGGGCCGCGCCGGTATCGCCGTCGCCCTCGACGATCTCCAGCGGCAGCCCGTCCGGGATCAGCCGCATCAGCGGCTCGATGAACCTGGGGGTCACCTCGCTCGGCTTGACCAGCACCGCGCATCCCGCGGCCAGCGCGGGCACGGCGTCGATGAGGCCCAGCAGCAGCGGGAAGTTCCACGGGCTGATCACCCCGACCAGCTCGTACGGAACCACGTCGCCGCCCACGAAGACGCCGGGCAGGGAGGCGGGGGTCTCGGCCGGGGGTGCGAGGAGGGCGGGCGCCTGGCGTACCCACCGATCGATGAGACCGGCGACGATCTGCCGCTCCAGGACCGACTCCCCCACCCTGCCGGTGTCGGCCACCAGCGCGGCGAGCAGCTCCTCGTCGGCGGCCAGCGCGGCGGCGAACCTGGAGAGGACCTCGCCGCGGTCGGCCTCCAGCCAGCTCCGCTGCCTTTCGCGCAGACCGGCCGCCAGGGCGGCGAGCCGGTCGGGCGGCACAGGGGCGAGCAGCCTGTCGGCCTGCCCGGTGATCGGGTTCCTCACGTTCATGTGGTGCGGCCACGGGACATGATGCTCCTGCGATGCTCGGCGGGAGCCATTGTGATCAGGAGAGGGCCGCGGCTGTCAACGCGCCCACGCGGGCGAAAGCGGCGCGAAAGTGGAGCTAACCACCCCAGCCTGGTACGGCCATGCGGACCGAGAGCGCGTGTTCGACCAGGTTGATCAGCGCGACCTTGACCGAGTCCTTGGACCTGGCGTCGAGCCGCACCAGCGGGATGTGCGGCGCCAGCGTCAGGGCGTCGCGTACCTCGGCGTCGCTGTGCGGATACTCACCGTCCCAGCCGTTGACGCCCACCACGAACGGCAGCTGGGCCTCCTCGAAGTAGTCGATCGCCGGAAAACTGTCGGAAAGCCGGCGCGTGTCCACGAGCACGACCGCGCCGATGGCGCCGCGTACCAGGTCGTCCCACATGAACCAGAACCGGTGCTGCCCGGGAGTCCCGAACAGGTAGAGGATCAGGTCACGGTCCAGGGAGACCCGGCCGAAGTCCATGGCGACGGTGGTGGTCGACTTCAGCGGCGTCATGCCCAGATCGTCGATCCCCACGGAGGCGTCGGTCATGACGGCCTCCGTGGTCAACGGCATGATCTCCGACACCGCGCCGACGAAGGTCGTCTTCCCCACCCCGAAACCTCCAGCCACCACGATCTTCGTCGAGGTGAGACCGGGGCTAGAGCCTGCGAAGTCCACTGAGCACCCTTTCGAGCAGATTGACGTCCGGCCTGCCCTCGTCCAGCTGTGGCTGATGCACACGGACGAGACCTTCGGCAGCCATGTCAGCGATCAGCACGCGCACCACGCCGAGGGGGATCCGCAGCAGGGCCGACACCTCTGCCACGGACCGCACCTGCCGGCACAGTTGACTGATCGCCTGGTACTCCGGCGTGATGTGCGAGAACTCCCGGTGCTCGGCGGTCGCCGAGGACACCAGGGCCTCCATCGCCAGTTTTACCCGCGGCGCCGTCCGTCCACCTGTCACGGCGTAAGGACGGACGGGCGACGCGGGGTCGGGATTCAGCTGCGGCTGGGACTGGGGCACAGGCGGGGGCGCCCAACCGCCGCTGTTCCATCTCGGGTCTGACACCTACATCACCTGGTCTGGCTGGCACGCAACTCTGCGCGCACAGCCGGGGTCAGCACCTGACCGGCGCGATCAACCATCAGCGTCATCTGATACGCCACCAGACCCATGTCACAGTCCGGAGCCGCCAGCACCGCCAGGCACGAACCGTCACTGACCGACATGATCAGCATCAGCCCACGCTGCATCTCCACGATCGTCTGATTGACCGCACCGCCCTCGAACACCCTGGCCGCACCCTGCGTCAGGCTCACCAGACCCGACGCGATGGCGGCCAGCTGGTCAGCCCGGTCAGCCGGAAAGCCCGACGAGGCCGCCAGTGGCAGCCCGTCGGACGAGACGACCACCGCGTGCGCGACGCCAGGCACCGTGCTGACGAAGTCCGTGATCAGCCAGTCGACACCACGTGCCGCATGGCTCAGATCGCTCATGCGCCCTCCTCCGTCGGTCGCATGAGCGACAATCGGCTGTGTCTAATTGATCGCTCGCTTCGCTCACTCATGCTCCCTCCTCCCTGTCATTGTTCCTGGGGCCAGAGGGGAACGCCCTGCCCTCGGTGATGTCGTCACGCGCCGCCCGGAAGCCCTGCTGGAAGCTCGAGAGCCGGTTGCGTATACGGTCCGGCGACACCGACGGCATCGGTGTCACGCCCTTCGGGGTCGAGGTGTCGGCCGAGCCGGGCACCAGGTTGGCCTTGGGCACCCGCTTCGGCAGCCCCGCCGCCGTCTGGCCGTCACGTACCGGTTCCACCACTGCCTCCGCCGCGCTCCATCCTTCGTCCGCCTTGCTCGAACCCCAGCTCGCCCCGCTGTCGCGGCCGAACCAGGCCGACTCCACCGCGGCGAAGATGGGTAAGTAGTCGTCTCCCGCCGAGGCGGGCGGTGCGGCCGGGATGGAGCCCGGGTTGGCCGACTCGGTCTCGGGGAAGTCGAACCCCGGCCGCTGCGGCGGCATGGTGTCGCGGCCCCAGCCGCCCGGCGGGGGCTCGGGGACGGGTCGTCTGGGCAGTGCGCGGTCGCCGTTCCAGGACGGGCTGCGGGGTGGGGTCCACACGTCGGAGCTGTCGTAGCCGCTGCCGATGCGCGGCTCCGACGGCCACGCGTTCGCGTCCGGCTGCCACTGCTGCGTCGGCGGCCAGTTGCCGCTCATCTCCGGGTGCGACGGGAATGACGGGTGGCCGGGCCCCATCTGGCCGGGCCCCATCTGGCCGGGCCCCATCTGGCCGGGGCCCATCTGGTACGTGGGCGGCGGCTGCGGCCAGTCCGTGGCCGGAGGGGCGGGGTGCGGCCCCGAGTACGGCTGCTCGCCCGGGCCGCCGGCGGCCGAGCCCGCGAGGGCCGGAGGCTGGTTGCCCGAGAAGGACGGCATGCCGGAGAAGTTGGGGGCCTGGGAGCCGAGCATGTTCTCCGGGATGAGCACCATCGCGGTCAGGCCGCCCGAGGCGTGCGGGCGCAGCTGCACCCGGATGCCATGCCGGTGCGCCAGGCGCGCGACCACGAACAGGCCCATGCGGCGCGACACCGACACGTCCACGCTCGGCGCGTCCGTGAGGCGGTCGTTGGCCTGGACCAGCTCCTCCTGGGTCATGCCGATGCCGGCGTCGGTGATCGACAGCATCACGCCGCCGCCGTCGATCCGGCTGCCGGAGACGGTCACCCTGGTCTCGCGCGGCGAGAACGACAGGGCGTTCTCGACGAGCTCGGCCAGCAGGTGGATGACGTCGTTGACGGCCTGACCGGCCACCGAGACGCCGTCCGGAACCTGGAGCACCACCCGCTCGTAGTTCTCCACCTCCGAGAGGGAGGCACGGGCCACGTCCACCAGCTTGACCGGCTGGCTCCAGCGGCGCGGCGGGTCCTGGCCCGCGAGGACCAGCAGGTTCTCGCTGTTACGCCGCATGCGGGTGGCCAGGTGGTCCAGCTTGAACAGGTTGCCGAGCCGCAGTTCGTCCTGCTCGCCCTGCTCCAGCCCGTCGATCAGGGTGATCTGGCGTTCCACCAGCGTCTGGCTTCGGCGGGACAGGTTCACGAACATCGCGTTGACGTTGCTCCGCAGGCGGGCCTCCTCACCCGCCAGCCGGACCGCCTCACGGTGCACCTCGTCGAACGCCCGCGCGACCTCGCCGATCTCGTCGTGCGTGTCCACGCCGATGGGGATGACGGGGCCGGCCGCGCCCTCGCCGCTCTCGCGCAGCTGCTGCACGGTCTCCGGCAGGCGGTGGCCGGCGATGTCGAGGGCCTCGCCGCGCAGCTTGCGCAGCGGCCTGATGAGCGAGCGGGCGATGAGCGAGATGATCGCGGTGACCACGATCATCAGGAGCAGGATGAGGCCGCCGGAGATCAGGGCCGAGCGGTTGGCGGCTTCCTCCAGGGCACGGGCGCGCAGGATGACGGAGGAGGACAGGTCCTTCTCCACGCTGCGCAGCGCGTCGATCTTGCCGGTGCTGACCTCGAACCAGGTGGAGACGTCCTTGTCCGGCCGTACACCGATGCTCAGCTCCTTGCCCTCGGCGGACTGCGCCATGGCCCGCAGCCTGAACAGGTCGGTCTGGTCGACGTCCCTGCCCACGACCGTGTTGCGGTAGAGCTCGAGCTGGTCGAGGGTGGCCAGGGTCGCGAACAGCGTCTCCTCGCTCTCCTCACGCGACTTGGCGTCGGTGAGCGCGTCGAGCTCGCCGCTGTCGAAGCCCTTCTTGTCCAGCGCGCTGGCCAGGACGCCGCGCTGTTTGGAGGCCTGCTCCTTGCCCCGGGCGATGGCGGCCATCGCGCTGGCGCTGTGCGAGACCTCGTCGTCCACCGCCACCTGGCCGACCTGGTCGTGGAACTGGAGCAGGGCCGCGATGATCTGCGAGTACTTCTGGATCATCGGGAGGGGCTGGATCTTCCCCTTGACGGCCGTCTCCCGCAGCGTCGGGATCTCGTCCAGTCGCCGGAGCACGGGTCGTACGGCGTCGGCGTGGGTGTCCGTGAGCGCCCGCGCTCGCCGTTTGGCCTCGTCGATGAGGTTGTTCACACCGCTGTAGGTCGTACGGAGCTGGGCCTCTCGATTGCCCGGGCGGCCCTGGGCGATGTAGAGAGCGGTCTGGTCGCGTTCGAAGGACAGCTCATGGGTGACGGCGCCGAGCTGCTCGCTGAGCTCGGCCACCTCTCTGAGGGTCTGATAGGTGTTGGCGTCCCTGAGCGAGGTGAACACGTTCAGTCCGCCCAGAGCCACGGCCACGGCCGTGGGGACGACGATCAGCGCGACAAGGCGCGATCGCACGTGCCAGTTGCCCAGCCCGAACCTGCGTGAAGGAGGGTTGGGCAGCCGTCGCTTCTGATGCCCGTGCGGCTCGCGGTCGGCGGAAGCTTCAGCGCTCTGCGTTCTCACTTGCCTTCGCAACCTCTCGCCCCTGGAGGGGAATTCTCGGTGACCATGCAGGTAAATGCACGTGGGGCAATATCTACGTCTAGATAGGCGTCATTTGAGCACAGCAGTTGGCGCGGGCCAACCACTACTAGTGCCCCATTGAGGCGTTTATCCCCGATTGTCCAAATATTTCGGCAGAATCGGTAAGGCTGCCCTCTAACTGGTGAAACAGGCAACGGAAGGGTGCCCAGCGAGCCTCCTCGGGACTCGTGGAATATTCGACTGACTGGCCTCATCAGTAACAGTCGTCCCGCCAATCCCCTCCTTTCACAAACCGGACAAACACCGATCTCTTACCGGTCATCAAATTTTCACGATAGAACGAGAACCCGACATTGCAACCACAGGCGTCGTTTTCGCGATAATGACTACGGATTTGGTGTTACGGTCTATCCCTGTTGTGCGTCAGGCACACAGCCCCCGGGAGCAGAAGCCACCCGGTCCCCCCGCCTGGCTCCATCTGAAGGGAGTCCCTGACATGAGGCTTGGCCGTCCCGCCAGGGCCGCCATCATCGGGTTAGCTTTGACACTCGGCGCCGTTGCGTGCAGCACGGGCGGCTCCACGACACCCAGCGCGGCACCGTCCGCATCCGCCGGCGGCCTGGAGAAGACGAAGATCAAGGTCGCCACCCTGCCCGCCATCGACAGTGCCGCCATCTACGTCGCCATCGACCAGAAGCTCTTCGAGAAGGAAGGGCTGGAGGTCACCCCGCAAGTGGTCCAGGCCGCACCGGAGGCCATCCCCATGCTGGTCAAGGGCGAGATCGACGCGATGTTCGGCAACTACGTGTCGATGTTCCAGGCGCACGACAAGCAGGCGCTGAAGCTGCGCATCCTGGCCGAGGGCTCTCGCGCGGCCCCCGACTCGCTGAGCATCATGGCCCTGCCGAACTCCCCCATCAAGACCGCCAAGGACCTCGAAGGCAAGACGATCAACGTGAACGTCCTGCACAACTTCCAGGAGCTGGCGCTGACGCAGGTGCTCAAGGCCAACAACGTCGACCCGTCCAAGATCAAGTACGTCCAGGTGACGTTCCAGAACATCATGCCCTCGTGGAAGGGCGGGCAGATCGACGCCGCGTACCTGGGCGAGCCCATGGTCACGGCGGCCACGTCCGCGATGGGCGCCCGCAAGATCCTCGACCCGGCGTCGGGTCCGGCCGCCGAGTTCCCGATCTCCGGGTACGTCAGCACGCAGGACTGGTACGACAAGAACCCGAAGACGGCGGCCGCCTTCCAGCGAGCCATCCACAACGCGGCCAAGCTCATGGAGAACAACCGCGAAGTGGTGGCCAAGGTGCTGCCGAACTTCACCCAGATCGACGCGGCCACCGCGGCCACCGTCACGTTCCCGTACTTCTCCAGCAACGACAACCCGGTCCGCCTCCAGCGGGTGGCCGACTGGATGCTGGAGGCCAAGTGGCTCACGAAGGCGATCGACGTCAAGTCGCTGATGTCGCCCACCACGTCCGGGTGAGCACTCAGACCCTGGCCCCCGCCCGCCCGGCGTCCGCCGCGACACGCTGGTCACGCCGGGCGGGCGGAGCCCTCGCCTTCGCCGCCCTGATCGAGCTGCTCAGCCGGACCGGGCTGGTGGATCCGGAGACCCTGCCGCCCGCGACGGCGATACTCGGGCGGGCTGCGACGCTGATGGCCGACCCGGCCTTCCGCGCCCACGCCCTGACGAGCCTGCTCGCCTGGGCGATCGGCCTCGGCCTCGCGGCGGTGATCGCGGTGCCGCTCGGGCTGCTGCTCGGCAGCGTGCCGATCGTCGACGCCGCCACGCGCTCGGTCGTGGAGTTCCTGCGGCCGATCCCGTCGGTGGCGCTGATCCCCCTGGTGTCCCTCCTGATCGGCACGGGCCTGCAGGTACGCGTCACGCTCGCGGTCTACGCCTCGTTGTGGCCGATCCTCTACAACACGATGTACGGCCTGCGCGGCGTCGACCCGCTCGCCAAGGAGTCGCTGCGGTCGTACGGCTTCGGGCCCCTGGCGGTGCTGCTGCGCGTGTCGCTGCCGTCGTCGGCGCCCTTCATCACCACCGGGTTCCGGCTGGCCGCGGGAGTGGCGCTCATCCTGATCGTCAGCACCGAGATCGTGGCCGGGCGGGGCGAGGGCATCGGCGTGTTCATCTTCTTCGCCGGCATCGCCGTACCCGCGCGGATGACCGACATCCTGGCCGCGGTGTTCTGGGTCGGGCTGTTCGGGGTGCTGGTGAACGCGCTGCTCGTGGCCGCCGAACAGCGGGCGTTCCGCTGGCACCACGCGCGTCTGGGAGAGACGGCATGAGGACCAGGGGCATGCGCGGGGCGGCGTTCCGGTCGCTGGTGCTGGTCGGGCTGATCCTCGCCTGGGAGGTGGCCACGCGGCTGGCGGGCAGCACGTTCTTCCCCCCACCCAGCACGATCGTGGTCAGGATGCACGCGATGTGGTTCTCGGGCCCGCCGGGCACGCTGTTCCTGACCGAGGACGCCATCGGGAACATCCTGCCGAGCCTGGGCCGGATGGCCGCCGGGTTCGCGGGGGGCGCGCTGGCCGGAGTCGTGCTCGGGCTCGCGCTGGGGCTGTCCGCGCGGGCGTACGACTACCTCGACGGGGTGCTGCAGTTCCTGCGGGCCATCCCGCCGCCCGCGCTGGTCACGGTCTTCGTGGTGGTGTTCGGGTTCGGGCTGCGGATGCAGCTGACGTTCATCGTCTTCAGCATCGTCTGGCCGGTACTGCTCAACACCGCCGACGGCGCCCGCTCGGTCGAACCGCTGCTCCTGCAGACCGCCCAGGCGTTCCGGCTGTCGAGGGCCGAGCGGCTGTTCCGGGTGATCCTGCCGTCGGCGCTGCCCAAGATGTTCGCGGGGCTGCGGCTCGCGCTGTCGCTCTCCTTGATCGTCATGGTCTTCTCCGAGCTGCTGCCGGGCACCGTGAACGGCATCGGGTTCCAGCTCACCGCCGCGTACCAGACCTTCGACCTGCCCGCCATGTGGGGCGGGATCGTGCTGCTCGGAGTGCTGGGCTACGCCCTCAACGAGCTCTTCCTGGTCGTCGAACGACGGGTGCTGGCCTGGCACCACGCCGCCCAGCAACTTTCCAGCACGTAAGAGTAAGATCACACGCGTTTACAAGTATGCCGATTCCGGCTCGGATAGAGTATTTCCGGCTCCGAGTTGTCCATGGTCTCGCCCCTGAGGAACTCCATTGCTCGAGATAGACAACCTCTCCCACGTCTACGGCGGCGGTACCCCCAACGCGCACCACGCCATCGAGGGCCTCAACCTGAGCGTCGCCGCGGGTGAACTGCTGTGCATCGTCGGCCCCTCCGGGGCGGGCAAGTCGACCCTGCTGCGTTCGATCGCCGGGCTGCTCACGCCGACGGGCGGCCAGATCAAGGTCGAGGGCAACCTCGTACGCCAGACGCCGGACAACCTCGCCGTGGTCTTCCAGGACTACAGCCGCTCCCTGTTCCCGTGGATGTCGGTGGCCGACAACGTGGCGCTGCCGCTGCGCCGTAAGAACATGGACAAGCGCCAGCGCCGCGAGGCCGCCCAGGAGGCCTTGGAGTCGGTCGGCCTGGCGGGCGCGGAGCGCAAATACCCGTTCCAGCTGTCGGGGGGCATGCAGCAGCGGGTGGCGATCGCGCGGGCGCTGGCCTACCGTCCGGCCCTGATGCTCATGGACGAGCCCTTCGGCTCGGTCGACGCGCAGACCCGCGAGGACCTGGAGGACCTCGTTCTCAAGGTACGCGGCCACCACCAGATGACGATCGTGCTCATCACGCACGACATCGACGAGAGCGTCTACGTGGGCGACCGCGTGGTGGTCCTGTCCAAGGCCCCGGCCCACGTGGTCGGCGACCTCAAGGTCGAACTGCCCGGGCCGCGCGACCAGATCACGACCCGCGAACACCCGGACTTCGTCCACCTACGCGCCGAGGTCGGCCGCCTGGTCCGCGGCAGCCACGCCACGGTGTAGGCGGGCCTGGCTCCCCCACCCGTTGCCCATCTGGGTGGTGGGCCTGCTGACACCCACCCCGAGCCAAAGGACCTCGCTCCGCTCGGGCTGCCCTTCCTAAGCGCCTTCGGCGCACCCCACGCGCCTTCGGCGCCATCGGGCCCACCCCTTGACCGACAAGGCGGTGGGCCGACTGATGCCCACCCTGCCTGCTGGATCAGGCAGTATCTTGCCCGGCTTCACCGCCGGTGTCGTCCTGCTCGCCGGTCTCGCCATCCTGATCGCGCTCAAGGCGATGGCGCCAGTCACCCGAGGCGCTCATCGACCACCTTTACTTTCGCCCGCAAAACGGACGAGACCCAGGCAAGCAGTTTCACCGACGGCTCCGCACGATCTCATCGATCGCACTCATAAGTTCAGCATCGTCGGCAAGAGGCGGACTGTTCACGTCGCTGCAGCAAGCAGGCTTGGCTTGGCCGCGACCCGCACCGTGGCCTGACCGATCGGGCAGGTTGAAGGCATTTTCAAGGAAGGTGTACGGGTCGGTGCGGTTGTCATGTTTGTCCAGGACCAGGAAGGCGACGGTGTCGATCTCTGGGAAACTCATCACCAACCGCCAGCTCTCGGGAAGCTGAACGACGCAGAATCGGGGCCAGTATCCCGGACCCGAGAGTCGGTAGTGGGCAGCGGCACACCCGCGCTCGGCCGTTTCGCGGTGGACGGCGACAAACGCCTGCCTCACCCTTCGTGACGTCCCGGTGTCGCGGACGGTGGCATCGACCTGTTTGGCCACGATGATGCGGAAACGGGCTGCACGGGGGGACTCGCCGGAACGGCGCGCGCGGCTCATCAACGGAGCAACCTCTCCAGATCGCCCTCGTCGTACTCCACGAAGTCGGGGCTCCCCGCCAGCGTTTCCTGTGCCTGTTGCAGCAGGTCCCGGTCACGGAGCGCAGCGATCACCTTGGCGAGTCTGCGTCCAGGATCGTCCTCGCCGATCTCGCGAAGGACAACCACGACCCGGGCCAGTGAGGTCGCCGTCACACGAGCGACACCCTCGCCAGGAACCGCTTCGAGCACTCCGTGACTCATCCACGAGCGAACAGTGGGAACTGTCACGCCGAGAACTGAGGCCGCCGTGGACAACCGTACAGCGCTCGGCTGCGGCCCACGGTCGTGCCGTTGAGCCATGCGCCGGATCGCCGCGTGAAGAGCCCGATCGGCGGTTCGCCCCTGCGCGAGGGACATGAGGTCAGCCAGATCCTCGACTACGAGCCGAGCCTGCTCATCCTGCACAACCATAGCTCCACCCTACCCCGACTTCTTTCAAAAATAGGCGTGATATTAAAAGTTGCGGCGATCACCGGGCCTCGCCGCGCAGAATCTGCTCGAAGGTGCGCCTGGCGGCAGCGGTCAATGTCCACGAGGTTTCGTGGACGGTTCGCTTGTCGCGGTCGGTACGGCGGACGAAAGCCTGACCGGCGGCGGCGCACAGCTCGTACGTCGTCGGCCGGCATTCGCACGTCCACGAGACGACGCGGATGCGCAAAGCCCGGCGGTCTGGTTGGTACCAGGCCGCTATCAGGTGGCCCGGCTGGGGCGGTGCGGCGTGCGGGCCGTGGAAGTCGGAATCTCGCGCGCCATGTCACCACACCCTTCCTTCGAAGATCTCGACGAGGTTCTTGAGTGCGAGGTCGACACGGGCCATGACGAGTTCGCGGATGTGATCACCGCCCGGAGGTAGCCGGTATCCATGCTTCTCGAGCACGGCATGGATCTCAGCCGCCAAGGGTTCGAATCGTAGATCTGTGGTTGAACCTGCCATGGGCCGGACCTCCGGCATCAGTTCGCGTGGCATTGAACGTCATAGCCACAGTAACAACGCTCGTTCCAGTCAGTACCTAGCTTGTTCTAATCCATCTAAGACAACGACTAGTCCTAGCAAGGGATGTAGTCGCCGATGGTGGCATGTATCGGTACAACTACGATTCCGACGTGCTCAACCCTCGTGGACCCGTGCCGCTCTACAACCAACTCGCCGATGTGCTGCGCAAGCGGATCGACGACGGCGCGCTCCAGCCGGGTGCGCTCGTACCGTCCGAGGCTGACCTCGTGAGCGAGTTCGGCGTCGCGCGGATCACAGCCCGGCGTGCGATCCGAGAGCTACGCGACGCGGGCATCATCTACACGATCAGGGGCGAGGGCTCATATGTTGGGCCAGAGAGCGCGTCGCGCCAGGCAAGGTCAGGGTGGAGATTCCAGACGATCGCTGACGACCTGGCCGCGAGGGTCCGAGCCGGCGACTTCGAGCAGAACGTGCCGCTGCCGTCCGAAACGCAACTCGCGCAGCAATACGACGTGGCCAAGGGCACCGTACGGCGAGCACTGACGCTTCTCCGCGACCAGAGGCTGGTGTACACGGTGCCGGGCCGAGGCACCTACCCAACTCCCCCCGATCCGAAAAGGGGCCTGCCATGACTTGGGTTGATGCGCAGGGTGCCGAGCCGGCTCTGGTCGCGGATATCGGCGCGCTCGGCTGACAGGAATACCGTTTTCGTTCGGCGGCATGACGTCGGGAATGGCGGCGTGGCAAAGTGAATCGGAACGAATTTGAGACTTCGGTGGCACGGCTTGCGTACCACTTCGGTGGGAGGTCTTCATGACTACTCGTGCCGAGTTGATGAACGCGCTGCGCCGTGCGCAGGAATTGTCTGACCAGCACTGGCACACACTGGACCAGCCACTGTCGCAAATGTCGAGCGGGCGGACGTGGACGGGGCCGGTCGCCGATAGATTCGGCGGTGACCTGGCGCAGCAGCGTGCGGAGTTGTGGCGCGGACTTCGCGGGGTCATCGACCATCTCCACGAAACGATCTCCGACCAGACCGTGATGGGGCCGAGAGACGAATGACTTTCTCCTCGATCGACCCCAGAGAAATGCACCAGCTCGGCTCCGGCGTGCAAAATGCCGGAAAAGGTCTGACCGAATGCGCGGCGCAGCTCCGGGCGATTCTGAACGAGGTCGAGCTCACCCACCCGGGAGTGGCGGCGATCGGCCGGATCGGGCAGTGGCTGACCGAGCAGGCCCCCGACCTCTACCGGCGGCGCGATCTCGCGTACGAGGCCGAGAAAGTCGACGTGGACGTGTTCGGCAACCCGCTCGCCGGTGCGGTCGTCCCTGCCGGGATGGCGCAGATCGACGAGTCGAGGATAATCCCGGCCAGGGTACGTGCCGAGGCGGCGCAGGCGGCCCCACTGTTCGCAGCCGCCGCGCGCGGGGATGCGGGCGCGCTGGAAAAGCTCGCCGCCTTCAAGGGGCGACTGTCCGACCCGCAGTTCGCCACCGCCCTCATCGAACAACTCGGCCCGCAGGGTCTCTTGGCGCTTCCCGCCACCATGGGAACGCGGGTACGCAAGGCGCTCGACGCCGATCGCGATTCGGCGGCGGCCATCCGGCGGCAGAATCGCGACGTGCTGTCCATGCTGAGCAAGGCCCTCGCCGCAGCCACCGACCCGACAAAGAACGCGCATCTCAACCGGAAGTTCATGGAGGAGCTGAAGCGGCAAGGGCGCACGGAGATCCCGGCTCCTGACATGGGCGGGCTGACGAACCCTGGATATTGGTCGCTCGGCCAGATCCTCGCGGCGGCGCCGAAAGAGGCGTACAGCGAGTGGTTCATGAGGACCATCGGCCAGGACATGATCCAGTGGGACCGCGACTACCTGAAAGAGCATCGCGTACGGTTCCTGCCGAAGGACACCGACGTCTACAACCTGCCCGCGCCCATCGACACGCGGCCGTTCCAGGATTCCGACATCATCGGCGCCGCCGATCCGATCGCCGCGTTGATGACCGTTGCGAGCACGTCGCGAGAGCGCGCGCAGGCGCTGCTCGACAACAAGGACTTGCTGAAGTACCTGATGAGCGACCGCCGGTCGCAGTGGGAGATGGGCGATCGCGGCGAATCGCTGGGGGATGCCATGGAGGCGGCGATGAAGGGCGCCGACGCCGACTCCAAGCGGCTGGCGGTCATGGCCACGCAAATACTCGCCGACGAGGTCAAGCCGCATGTGTCGTTCAACGACGCCGGAGAGCTCGAGATCAAGAACCCGTCGGAGCTTGATCGGCTCTCCGGCATCCGCGACAACATGGGCCGTATCCTCGCGGAGCACACCGGTGACATCGTCAGCTCGTACTACAAGAACTACGCGCGGGCGAAGGACGGGGAGTTTACGGGCATCGTCGACGGGCGGCCGATCGCCGAATTCAGCCCGCCGGACATCGATCTTGTCCTGCTCGATGTGGCCGCCGATGAGAAGGGGTATCAGGCCCTGCTCTTCGGGCAGATCGCACACATGCGGGGCAGGATCGACCAGGCGATCGCGGCGCACGACAACACTTTCCTGCAAAACGTGATCACGAATGACTCCAAGGCGCTGGGACACCTGCTCGAGGCACGCAAGCTGGCGCTGGTCGGCCGGGGCAAGGAGGCCGACGCCGCGGACGCCGCCTTCCGGAAAATGGTCGAGGAGGGCATCGGCCTCGTCCCCATTCCCTTCGCCGGACAGGTGGGCAAAGTGGGGCTCAAGGCGGCTGACACCATCTACGAGAACTTCGTCAAGGACGGCTACGCGAAGGCCGGAAACTGGCTGGTAGAACAGGCCGGACACGGCGGCGGGAAGACGGCCAAGGCATTCGGCGACATCTCGACGAACGAGAAAACCGTCGAACAGCTATTGAAACAAATGCTCGAATCATCCGCTGTGGCCCACGAATACTATCGGCGTGACGCCCTGGACAAGCAAGTTTTTGTGGTCGGCGATCCACCGCGGGTCAAAGCTCCGCACCTCATGAACCGACAGGAATACGATGCCTTCGCGGACTGGATAGAGGGCCATTCCGGAGTGCCCTCCGATTTTGGCGAAGCGCAACAGAACGTTCTCACAGGCAACCATGAACTCAGGAAGAGCCTCGGCGCTTCTGGGGGAGGGCATGATGGGTAGGCGCCTGGCAGGGTGGCTCTGCCTTGCCTCCGTGCTTGTGCCGATAGCCTCCTGTGCGCCGGACAAGCCCAGCGTCTCGACGGCAACCCCCGCACCCGCACGGCATCCCGTTGCCGACAAGCCCCCCTACGTGTGTCATTTCATTCCTCAAGTGGCGGTGGCCGAGCTGACCGGATACACCGGCCAGTACACGGCGGGACCCAGCAAACGTAGTGCTGTTGGGGACAGCTGTGCGGTCACGAACGACGTGCAGAGCATCCTTGTCACAGGCTACGACCGATCGGCCGACCAGAAGGTCTTGGAGAACTACATCAAGGGCAAGGAAAAAGAAGAGCGAGTGAAGCTCCCTACCGAGCTTGGCATGGGCGAAATGGGCAACGACGAGATCCGTGGCTATCCGTTCCGTGCAGCGGCAGCGTGGTTCAAATGCGGGGACAAGAGCCCGCTCATAAGGATCTACATCAAGAAAAATCCGGCTCGGGACCAGGACCACGACCTCATCCAGCTCATGCAAATAGCTCAGCGACGGTTCGCCGAGATGTTCGACTGCGAACCCGGCGGCCCGCCGCCGGGCAAATGACTTACGGCGACGCCTCAGCTTCGGCGGGATCTTGATCGCAACCCAGCAGGCTCCATCACGGCGTCAGGTGGGCAGACGACATGAACCTGACAAGCCGAGCAGGTCATCCCAGGAACACCGTGCTACTCCCCCGAGATACACGATCCGTAATCGTCTGCGACAGTGATGCGTGACCGTCTGCGTGTCTATGCGCCTAGCGCTTGACGTGGCCGGACAAGCGCGATTCAAGAGGCAAGATCGTCGTTGCCTTGTCGGCCTGTATGCGCCCCGTTATAGCGAGACGGATGAGTAGCCGTACAGCACGTTCGCGTCGTAGACGACTACGAAGGCCATGTTTCAGATGCCTTGCTCTTGCCGAGTATGGCAAGTTGAGTGGAATAAGATGGGATGACCGTTACCCCCGGCCTTCAGCCGCCTGAGCGAGGGTGAAGGCGAGCAGACTCACAGCCTCACGAGGCGCCTCGTCATCGTGCTCGCCCGCGACGTGAATGGTCGTCTGGTCGGGGTATCGCATGAGGTAGTCCTTGATTCGCCGCACGGCGCGACCAGCCATCTCGGCATCGATGGTCCCGGGTTGAACACGCTTGGCCTGGACATCTGCCATCGCGGCACCTCTCAATCGCAGTATCCGAAATAGCCGTCCGTATCGACCTCGTCCACACCCCAGGGGGGCGCGCTCCAGCCCGCTCAGCATCACACCCCCGAGTACGTCCACCAACCGCGGTATCTCGGCCCTCCCAACGGCACTATCGAGCAGTGCTGCCGGTCTTCCCTGACAGCGAGCTGGACGCCCACCGGGAGCGCTACGCGTGGGTGCTGAGTGCCAGCTGTCGGATGGACGGCGTCCACCGGGTGCTGCTGCTGCGGACGGCCGCGTGGAGATCGTCCCGCGCTCCGTACTCGGCGAACTGCTTTTCGGACACCTCCTGCCCACGCCACCCCTGCCGGACGCCCGCACCGTCACCGTGACCCACCTGATCACCGCGCGCAAGCTCGTCAAGGCCAACGCCATCGCCCCCGACGGCTTCCACGTCTCCGCCGAGGACGCCTGCGGTGTGCCGCTCGCCTGCACCCAGGGCTGATCCGCCCCGCTGGTCATGTCCATGGCCCAACTGGCCGAGTGCCGTATGTAGTCTCGATCGCCTAGCCTGTTTTCGTGGATGATGTCCTGGCGGGCCAGGGTTGCGCTTGGGTGTTCGAGGCGGATGCGCTGCGGATAAGGCCCGAAGGTGCCAAGGTCCCCAAACTCGTTTCCGAGCTCGGTGAACGCGTCATCCCCCATGCGGCGATCGCCGAGGTGACGGTGGCGGCCGGTAAGAGGGGCACCGTGGTGCTGCGCGTGGTGCCCAGGCGGGGTGCCGATCCGGTCATGGCCGCGGCGGCCGGGCAGCTCGGGGAGGCGGCCGATCCCTACCGGCTCGTGCTGCCCTCCGGGCGGGAGACGCTCGCCGACTATTACGCGGATGAGTTGCGGGCGGCCATCGGGGAGTCCGGGCCGGTGACGCGGTTCATGGTGGAGGCGCCTTCGGTGCCCCGTTCGTTCAAGGGGTGGGACGGGGCGGCGACGTTCGACGGTGAGGCCATCACGTTCACATGGTTCTGGTCGGGGGCGTCGACCGCCAAATACTCCGCGGGTGACCAGCGGTTCTCGGTCTCGGATCTGGAGAGCGTCGAGTGGCACGCGCCGGAGGGGGCGAGCGGCTGTCTTCGGTTGAGGGTTCGCGGGGGTCAGCCGGATCCCGATCCGAACAAGGATCCGGCCTCTGTCGTCTTCGGGCTCGGATGGGGGGCGACGCACAAGTCCTTGCCCTTCGCGGCCGCTGTCCTCGCGTCGATCCCGGCCCCGGCGGTCCCGGAGGTGCGCCGGGCTCCGTCGGGTGCCGAGGTGGCCGAGCTGATCGCCAAGCTGGGCGACCTGCGGGACGCCGGGCTGCTCTCCGAGGAGGAGTTCCAGGCGAAGAAGGCTGAGCTGTTGTCCCGCATGTGAGTCCGGGTGCGGCCCGGCCCGCACGTGAGTCCGGGTGCGGCCCGGCCCCCATGTGAGCCCGGGTGGGGACGCGCGGGGGCGGGCGACGGGTCAGAGGGTGGTCAGGTGGATGGTTGAGCCGCCGTGGCCGAGCCTCAGCGACACCTGTCCCGCTGGGGCGTCGGAGTCGATCTCCGGGTAGTCGTCGCTGGACACCGTGACGCTGATGCTGTGCCCGGCCGCGACACGATAGTGCGTGGGCCACGTGCGGATGTCCAGGTCGTACGTCTTGCCGGGGCGTACCGGGACCGCGCGCTCGTGGCCGGAGCGGTGGCTCGCCTTCAGCCAGCCCTGGGTGATGCGGGTGGACGTGCCGTCGGGGGCGACGTCCTGCACCACGACCGCGACGTTGCCGCCGGCCGCCGTGAACGAGGCCCGTACCTTGGCCTGGACCTCCCCCGCGAGGACCAGGTCGCGCTGGAGCGGCCCGGTCGCGAACGACAGCCGCTGACCCGGCCCGCCCGCGACCGGCTCGGTGTTGACCTCGAAGGTGCGGGTGGCGGGCCTGCCGGGGTCGGAGGCGAGGGTTCCGTCGGCTCCGAGGCCGAGCCGCACCGGCCGCGTTCCCGCCGGCGGCCAGCTGTCGAACTGCCGCCAGCCCGTGCCGGGCACCTCGTACGAGGTCACCCTGGCGGCGGGCAGCGGGGTGCCGGGGCGGCGCGCCAGCCAGCGGTCCCACCAGGCGAGATAGGCGCCGTTGCCGATGTCGGCGGGCTGCCCGGCCGGCCAGCCGTGCACCCAGGGGCCGGACACCAGCCAGACGTTGCGTTCGCGCGCCTGGAGGTTCTCCACCATGCCCTGGCGGTAGCGGTCGTACCAGCCGGCGATCTCCAGGACGGGGACGTCGAGGTTCTTCCAGCGGGACTTGACGCTGCGCTCGCGCCAGAAGTCGTCATAGAGGGGGTGCTGGGCGTATGTGACGAGGGTGTCGGGGGCGACGGAGCGCTGCCAGTCGCGGATCCTGGCCGAGTAGATGCCGCCCCGGTAGATGGTGTTCTCGTACCAGTCGCTGATGCCGTCCACGGGGATGATGGCGGCCAGGTGGGGTGGCTTGTTGACGGCGACGAGCAGGGACGAGTGCCCGCCGTAGCTGACGCCCGTCTGCCCGATCCGGCCCGTCGACCAGGGCTGGGCGGCCAGCCACTCGATGAGGTCGTAGTTGTCGCGCTGCTCCTGGCCGCTGAAGGGGTCGAGGTAACCGGGCGAGTCGCCTGAGCCCCGGACGTTGCACACGGCCGCGACGTAGCCCCGGGTGACGAAGTACGCGGCGGCCTGGCCCTGGGGGCCGAGCTGGTTGTAGGCGTTGTAGTCGTAGACGATGCCGGGGAAGCGGCCGGGGGCGGGGGTTCCGTCGGCGGTGGCGGGACGGTGCAGGTCGCAGGCCAGGTGGCTGCCGTCGCGCAGGGGTACGGTGACGCGTTCCCGGTGGACGCCGTACTCGGCGGGGCGGTCGTAGGCGAAGAACGGGTCGGGAGGGAGGGATGTGGGAAGAGCGGGTTCGGCGACTGCGGGAAGGGCGGGGCCGCAGGTCAGGGCTAGGGCGGCGGCGGAAAGTGCGGCCATGATCTTGAGGGGTTTCATCTTCCGGTCCTCTGGGGTGAAGAGCGAGGGGTGGGTAAGAGGGGGTGGGAGGACGGAGGGGGGCCGAGGGGGGTGCCGCCGGGGCCGGTGGTGAAGGTGAGCCAGGGCTGTGGCGGCCGGAGGCGGCCCGTGGCCGGGTCCGTCTGGCCGACTCCGGGACGGGAGTAGTCGCACACGCCCGCAGGGAAGGCCGAGCGCAGCCGCGCCCACTGCTCCCCCGTGAACGCGACGCCGTCGTAGTCCCCCCGCCGCAGCGGCTTGAGGCGGCATTTCAGCAGGTCGCTGGTCGGCCCCTCGCCGGCCGCGACCCGGGTGTCGGCCTTGTGCGGGTACGCCTGGTCGCAGGCGGCCTGGTCAGTGACCTTGGCGCCGGAGATCCAGCAGGCGTCCACGGCCTCGGCGGGCCGGTGGCGTACGACCTTGGCGGGCAGCGGGATCGGCCGGCGGTCGGCCTCGACGGCGGCGAGCCAGCGGTCCATGACGTCCAGGGGCGAGCCGTCGCTGCCGTTCGTCCAGAGCACCTGGTTGCGGTGGTGGCCGTTGGCCCGGTCGAGCCGGTTGCGGAGCACGAGGCTGCGCCACGGGTAGTGGTAGTCGTTGTTGTCGGTGCCGCGGACCACGAGGATCGGCACCTGGGCCAGCCCCCGGCCGAAGACGACGCGTCCCGTGCTGTGCGCGATCTCGACGGCCGCGGCGTCGGCCTCGCTCCGCGACGGGGTCCAGGTCATGTCGATGTCGAACCCGCCGACCCGCTGGTTGAGGTCGACGAACTGCTCGGCGCTGATGCGGCCGTCGCGCAGCGCGGTCAGGCCGTACTGGACGCCGACGTTGTCCCACGGCCGCCGGGCGCACGGCACGCCGGCGCACCCCTGCGGACGGGTGCCGTAAATGGAGATCATGAAGTCCTGGAGGGTGCAGCGGACGCCGCCGGGGTTGCGTGCCGGGTCGTAGCTCGCCTCGCCCGCGCAGGACGTGCCGTCGTCGGGCTTCATGTAGTCGGGGGCGCGGCCCGCGGAGGTGGCGCAGACGCCGGTGCCGCCGTGCCCGAAGACGACGGTCCTGTCGTCGGGGTCGCTCCACAGCGGCGAGGCGTCCATGGCGCGGACCAGCGCGGCGCAGTCGCCGAACTCGCGGTAGGCCCCGACGATCTGGTCCGGCCAGTCCTGGGTCGGCAGGAGGCCGTCCAGCAGGCCCGGGTAGGCGTCGGCGACGAGGTACTGCTGGAGCGCCCCGCCCGAGCCGCCGCGGCCGATGGTGTAGCGGATCTCGCCGTACGTCTCGACGACGTGCTCCTTGACCATCATGACGGTCTCGGCGGAGGTGACGTCGTTGCTGTGCAGGGAGTTGTCGGTCATCGTGGACGACGCCACCGCGAACCCCTTGGCGGCCGCCTCCTGCGCCTCCGGCATGCTCAGCCCGCGGGAGACGCCCTGCCGGTAGTGCTGGCCCGTGCCCGCCCCGAACACCCACACCAGCTTGTGGTTCCAGTTCTCCGGCACGAGCACGTCGTAGATCCCGCGGTTGACGGCGCCGCGTTCGAGGGTGGCCTTGACGCCGTTGCCGAGGGTGATCTCGTTGCGGACCGGGGCGGCGTCGCACCGGTCGTTCAGCGCGGGGCCGAGGCCGTTCTCGACCGTCTGGCACTGCCACGGCCGCACCTGCGGGCCCGAGAACACCGGGCCGCCCGGCGGGTGGTCGGTGATGGTCAGCCGCTCGGCCCGTCCTCGCGGCGGCCGGACGGTCAGGACGTTCGCGCCGGGTGAGAGGCCGTCGACCAGCCCGGTCAGCGTGCCGTCCGGCCCGGGCGCGAAGCGGGAGGTGACGTCGGCGCCGTTGAGCTCGACCCGTACCCGTGCGGAGCCGGTGACCCTGACCAGCGCGTCACCTCCCGAGACCAGGTCGGCCCGGTTCGAGAGCACGTGGATGTCGAGATCCGGCTGCGGCGGGGACAGCGGCAGCGCCACCAGCGTCGGTATGAGGGCAAGCTCGCGCCAGGTCATGTCACTCTCCGGGGGTCAGAGGGAGAACGCGCCCGTGAGCAGCGCGACCACGGTCATCACGAGCGTGGTGGCGAAGGCCCACTTGAAGATGAAGCGCTGGTGCTCGCCCAGTTGCACGCCGCTCATCCCGACCAGGATGAACGTGGACGCGGTGAGCGGGCTCAGCGGGAACCCGGTGGTCATCTGGCCGAGGATGGCCGCCCTGGCGACCTCGGCCGGAGCGCCGCCGAAGCCGCTGACGGTCTCGGCGAGCACGGGCAGGACGCCGAAGTAGTAGGCGTCGGGGGTGAAGACCAGGCTGAGCGGCATGCCGGTGAGGGCCACCAGCACGGGCAGGTGCCCGCCGAGGGAGTCGGGGATGACGCTCACGAACGCCGACGCCATGCTGCTGATCATCTTGGTGCCGGTGAGGACGCCGGTGAACACGCCGGCCGCGAAGATCATCGTGGTGACCAGGACGACGCTCTTGCCGTGCTTCTCCAGGAGCTCTTGCTGGCGTTCCCAGGTCGGGTGGTTGACCAGCAGCGCGATCGCGAACCCGACCACGAACAGCACCGGCAGCGGCATCACCTGCAGCACGAGCCCGACCAGCAGGGCGACCGTGAGGACCAGGTTGAAGGCGGTCAGAGCCGGGTGGACGGGCGCCCGCTGGGTGCCGGGGCCCTCGCCGACCAGCCGCTCTTCAGGCATTTCGGGGGTGGAGATCGTGCCGAGGCGGCGGCGCTCCTTGAGCCCGATCAGGTACGACGCCACCAGCACCCACGCGATGCCCGCCGCCATCGCGGGCAGGACCGGCGTGAACACCTGGGAGCTGTCGAGCTTCAGCGCCGCCATCGCGCGGGCGGTGGGCCCGCCCCAGGGGATGAGGTTCATGACTCCGGCGCCCAGGCAGACGACGCCCGACAGGACGAGCGGGCTCATGCCGAGCCGCCGGTAGACCGGCAGCAGCGCCGAGACCGTGATGAGGAACGTCGAGGCGCCGTCTCCGTCGAGGGCCACGCACATGGTCAGTACGGCGGTGCCGACGGCGATGCGGAGCGGATCGCCCTTGGCCACGCGCAGGATGCCGCGGATGAGCGGATCGAAGAGACCGGCGTCGATCATCAGGCTGAAGTACAGGACCGCGAACGCGATCATGATGCCGGTCGGCGCGACCTTGGTCAGCCCGTCGAGGACCATCTTCCCCAGCTCGCCGCCGAAGCCCCCGGCCAGCGCCGCCAGGACCGGGATCAGCACCAGCGCGATCAGGACCGACACGCGCTTGGTCATGGTGAGCAGCAGGAACAGAACGATCGTGGTGAATCCCAGGGCCGCTAGCATCGGTGTTCGCCTTCTTCCTCGCCCGGCTCGCGGGGGGTGACGTGCCGGAGTGTTACGGAAGAGTTTCCGAGCAGGGAAATCTCAGGTCCAGCATCAAAGCAACATTTATCCATGCGTTCTGCGCAAAAGTTCGGGTCTATGCTCGCGCCATGGAGGCGAACCTGCGGCTGCTGGCCGCGTACGCCGCCGTGGCCAGAGCGGCGAGCTTCACGGCGGCGGCGGCCGAGATGCACGTGTCGCAGTCGTCGCTCAGCCGCGCGGTGGCCGAGCTGGAACGGCTGCTCGGCGCGCAGTTGCTGGAGCGCGACACCCGCAACGTGCAGCTGACGGCGGCCGGGGTGGAGACGCTGCGGGTCGCCGAGCAGATCGTGTCCGCGCACCGGTCGGGCATGAAGGAGCTGGAGCGCTACCTGCTCGGCGAGTCGGGCGTGGTGGCCGTGGCCACGCTGCCGTCGGTGGCCGCGGTACTGCTGCCCCGGGTGATCTCCGAGTTCCGGCTGCGGCGGCCGATGGCCGGGTTGCGGATCATGGACGGCCTGGAGCAGGTGGTGCTCGGCCGGGTGCTCTCGGGGGACGCCGACTTCGCGATCTCCACCGTCGGCGCCGCCCCCGAGCAGCTCGAACACCGCCCGCTGATCAAGGACCGCTTCCACGCCGTGCTGCCCGAGGACCACCCGCTCACCGAGCTCCCGGAGATCACCTGGGAGGAGCTGGCCCGGGAGCCGTTCCTCGCGATCGGGCCGGAGTCGAGCGTGCGGCGGCTCACGGACGCGGCGTTCGCGCAGGCCGGGGCGACCCCGACGCTGGCGGCCGAGGCGGGGAGCGTGGCGACGGTGGGCGGGCTGGTGACGGCCGGGCTGGGTGTCTCGGCGATGCCCGCGCTGGTGCTGCCGCTGATGGGGGCGGGGCGGCTGGTCTACCGTCCGCTCGCCGAACCCGTCGTGGACCGCCGGCTGGACGTCGTGGTCAGGGCCCGCCGCACGCTGCCGGTGGCGACGAGCGCGTTCCTGGACCTGCTGGACGGGTTCCGCCGCGAGCTGCGGGACCTGCCCGCGGGCGTCTCCTGGAACCGCGACTGAGGCCACCCCGGGATTCATGCGCAAAGCGCATTGAATGATGGGTTTCTTGTGCTGGACACGCATTTCACCGCCTCGGCAGGATGAAACGGATCGGGAGGCGAAGGAGCGCGGGTGACAGGCACGGGTCAGGAAACGGGCGGAAGCGGCCAGGGGCAGCTGCGCGGGCTGAAGGTGGTGGAGTTCGCGCACGTGGTGGCCGGGCCGATGGCCGGCTCCATGCTCGCCGACCAGGGTGCGGACGTGGTGCACGTGGAGGCCCCCGGCGCCGGCGACGCCGCCCGCGCGATGGGCCCGGTACGGGACGGCGTGCCCCTGTGGTTCAAGGTCGCCGGTCGCAACAAACGTTCGGTCACCCTCGACCTGCACCACGCCGCCGGACGCGAGATCGCCCACCGGCTGGTCGCCTGGGCGGACGTCGTGATCGTCACCCTGCGGGCCGGGCGGCTGCGCGACTGGGAGCTGGACTGGGAGGCCGTGCACCGGCTCAACCCGAAGGCGATCCTGCTCCAGATCTCCGGGTTCGGGGCGACCTCCTCGCGGGCGAACGAGCCGGGCTTCGGCAAGATGGGCGAGGCCAGGAGCGGGGTGGTGCACCTGACCGGGTTCCCCGAGGGGCCGCCCGTGCACACGGGGTTCTCGCACGGGGACGCGGTCACCGGGCTGATGGGCGCGTACGCCGTGCTCGCCGCCCTCCACCGCCGCGCGGGCGACCCCGGCTTCGACGGCGAGTGGATCGACCTGGCCCTCTTCGAGCCCCTCTACCGGCTGATCGAGTGGCAGATCATCGCCTACGACCAGCTCGGCGTCGTACCCGAACGGGCGGGCAACCAGCTCGCCGTCGCGCCCGCCGCGGTGATCAACACCTACCGCTCGGGCGACGGCGAGTGGATCACCGTGACGTCCGCGACCCTCCGCTCGGTACGCAACGTGGCCCGCCTGCTCGGCCTGCCCGACGAGGACTTCGCCACGTCGGCGCAGCAGCACGAGGGCCGGGAGACCCTGGACAAGGGCCTGCGGGAGTGGGTGGCCGCGCGGACCACGGACGAGTGCCTGGCGGAGTTCGCCCGGGCGGAGGTGGTGGCCTCGCGGGTGTTCACCGCCGCCGACATCGCCGCCGACCCGGTCTACGCCGAGCGCGGCGACATCATCACCGTCGACGACGCCGACCTCGGCCCCGTGCGCATGCAGGGCGTGATCCCCCACTTCCACCGGCGGCCAGGGAAGGTCTGGCGCACCGGCCCCGCGCTCGGGCAGGACAACCGCCTCGTCTACCACGAGTGGCTGGGGCTCGCCGAGGAGGAGCTGGCGGAGCTGGAGCAGCACGGTGTCATCTGAGCGTCCCCTGCTCCGTTCCCTGCTCTTCGTCCCCGGCACCAGGACGGAGTGGCTGGCCAAGGCGGAGGCGGCCGGGGCCGACGCGGTCATCCTCGACCTCGAGGACGCGGTCCCCGCCGACGGCAAGTCGCAGGCCCGCCGCGCGGTGGCCGCGGCGGTGGCCGGCTACGCGGGGCACCTGGGCCTGTTCGTCCGTGTCAACCCGCTGGACTGCTGGGCTGGGGCCGAGGAGTTGCGGGCCGTCGCGCACGAGCGGCTCACCGGGGTCGTGCTGCCCAAGGTGAGCGGCCCGGAGGACGTGCGCCTCGCCGACCGGCTGCTCACCTGGTGCGAACGCGAGCGCGGCCTGCCTCGGGGGCACATCGCCCTGGTGCCGCTGCTGGAGACGGCCTCCGGGCTGCGGGCGGCGTACGACGTCGCCATGGCGGCCCCGTCCCGGATCGCCTACCTCGGCGCCGTCACCGCGCCGGGCGGCGACGTCGCCCGCGCCGTCGGCTACCGCTGGACCCCGGAGAGCACGCTCGGCCTGCGCTCCCGCGTGCTCCTCGACGTGCGCGCCGCCGGCATCCCCAACCCGGTCGCGGGCCTGTGGACGAGCATCGGCGACCTGGACGGGCTACGCTCCTTCGCCGAGCAGAACCGCTCGCTCGGCTACGAGGGCATGATGGCCATCCACCCCTCCCACGTCCCCGTCATCAACGCGGCCTTCTCCCCCTCCCCCGACGAGCTGGCCCGCTACGCCCGGCTGATCGCGACGGTGGAGGCGGCCCAGGCCGGCGGGTCGGGAGCGGTGACGTTCGAAGGCGAGATGGTGGACGAGGCCATGGCCGCCACGGCACGGGCCGTCCTCGACCGGTACGGCCCATAAACCGGTTGCGGGCGCCGCGAGACTGAACGGCATGGAACGAACGCTGATCAGCTCCATCGCCCACCGTGACCATCCGATCGCCGCTCCCATCACGCCCGGCAACCTCGACCGCCTGCTGCTCCGGGCCGCGCTGCCGGAGGGGGCCCGCGTCCTCGACCTGGGATGCGGCGAGGGCGAATGGTCGCTCCGCGCGCTCGAACTCGTCCCCACGGCCACGGCCGACGGCGTGGACCTCTCCGCGGAGGCCGTGTCCTCGGCGAGCCGGGCGGCGGCCGCGCGTGGCCTGTCCGACCGGCTGAGGCTGCACGAGATGTCCGCGGCCGAGTTCTCCTCGGAGCAGCCGTACGACCTGGTGCTCTGCGTGGGCTCGACCCACGCGTTCCAGGGGTTGAAGGGCACGATGGACGCGGTCGCCAGGTTCGTCCGGCCGGGCGGGCTGGCGCTGATCGGGGAGGGCTTCTGGGAGCGGACCCCTGCTCCCGAGGTCGTGGAAGCCATCGGCGCGTACCCCGGCCTGGCGGGCACGGTGGCCGCCGCCGAGTCCGAGGGCTGGCTGGCCGTCTACGGCCACGTGAGCACCCTCGCCGAGTGGGACGAGTACGAATGGTCGTGGACCGGCACCCTGGCCCGATGGGCCGCCGCCAACCCGGGCTCCGACGGCGACCAGGCCCTCGCCGTCGCGCGGGAGCACCGCGAGCTGTGGCTCAACGGCTACCGGGAGGCGCTCGGCTTCGTCACCCTCCTGCTCCAGCGGGTATGAGAGAGCGGCCGGGCCTCTCGCCGAGGGGCCCGGCCATCAGGGACTAGCCGTTGATCAGGGCCACGGCCAGGTCGGGGTCGAACTGCCCGGCCGGCTTGGTGGAGGCGTTGCACACGCCGTCGGAGTCACCGGGCACCTTGACCCAGAAGATGTACTCGGCGCCGCTCAACTGCCTGACCGGCGAGGCGCCGAGCTTGCGCCCGGGCGGGTTGCACCAGTTGTCCTCGGGCGTGCTGTCCGAGTAGGGGCCGTTGCCGTTGCGGCTGGTGTCGATCACGTACTTCTTGGCGCCCACGGTGCCCGACAGCTGACCGTTGACCCCGACGGCGTACGTCTCGGAGTCGGTGGTCCAGAAGTAGTTCGACACGTTCACGGAGAAGCCGCGGGTGTTGGCGATGCCCGACTTGACCAGCAGCGGCGCGATGACGTCGGGCGCGAGCCAGGTGGCGTTGGCCGCGTCCAGGTAGACCCACGCGTTGGGGGCCTGGGCCTTCAGCACCTGCGTGGCGTCCAGCAGCATCGCGTACTGGTCCTCGGGGTTCTTGCCGATCTTGGTCACGCACCCGGCGGCGGCGACCGCGTCGGGCTCCAGCACGACGATCGCGTGCCTGGTGCCGATGGCCTTGGCGAACTCGGTGATCCACGCGTGATAGCCGGCCGCGTCGCCCGCGCCGCCGCCCGACTGGTCGGCGCACGCGTCCCGGTTGGGGATGTTGTACGCGACCAGCATCGGCAGCTTGTCCTGAGCCTGCGCCGCGCCGACGTAGGTGTCCACGGCCTGGGTGATGTCGCTGAACCAGCCGCCGAACCACTCGAAGATCGGCTTGTTGGCGATGTTCGCGGAGATGGCCGCGGTCTGGCTCGCGTTCGGATTGGCCGTGACCCACTTGGCCGGGTTGGACTGGTTCCACACGAACAGGGCGGTCGGGCGCGTCGTCTGCGTCTCCATCAGCGACACGTTGTCGAACCGGATCACGGGCGTCCCGCCGGACCCGCCGAGCTGGAACGTCACCTCTGCCGCCGTGTCCGTGCCGGTCGCGGCCGTGAACGGGATGCTGTAGCGCTTGCTCGACGTGGTGAGCTGCACCCCCGTGGCCAGCGACTGGTTGGTGCTGGGCGTGGCCTTGTACTGCACCGTGGCGGTGGCCTTGAAGGCGACGGTGGAGTAGGCGTCGAAGGAGAGGGTGTAGCTCTTGCCCGGGTTCAGGGCGGCGGTGGTGGGGGCGGCCACCATGGCGTCCCAGGGGTTGGCGACGACGGCCTTCACGTCCACCCGCAGCCGCTGGGCGTCGAGCGCGACCGTCGTCTGGCCGATCGCGGCCCAGGGGGCGGTGGAGCTGTCGAAGGTGCCGTTCCCGATGAGCTGGGCGGCGGCTGAGGCGGGCTGGGGGACGACGAGAACTGCTGTCAGGACGGCGGCTAAAGCCGCGGTCTTGCCTGCGATGAATCGCACGTGTGCACCTTTCGGCGGGAGTCGCGGTTGATCATTACCGACCCCGTCTGACAAGGTCAAGAGGCGAAGTATGAACGTACGCACCGGCACCGGCGGTGACGGAGCGTACGTGCCACGGCTCCGCTATGATCGGCCGCATGGTTCCTGGCACCTTGTTTCTCTGATCCGCGTCCGTAAGCGGACATCGCAGCGCCTCCGGCGACCCGTCGGCACGGGTCCGGCCGAGCGCTCTGTTCCGCGTTCTTCGACGCGTTGACCGCCGGCTTCCGGCATCCACCGAGAAACGAGTGCATTTCCATGACTTCCCGTTCCCTGTCAGGGCACACGACTGTCCTCAACACCCTCGACCCGGCCGACCCCGTCCTCGACGACCTCGAGCCGCTGCGCGGCGTGGTCGGTGACGCCCAGGTCGTGGCCGTCGGCGAGGGCGCCCATTTCGTCCGCGAGTTCAACCTCGCCCGTGCGCGGCTGCTGCGCTTCCTCCTCGAACGCTGCGGGTTCACCGACGTGGCATTCGAGCTCGGATCCGCGGACGCCGCCGCCGTCAACGCCTGGCTCGCCGGCGACGGCGACGAGGCCGGCCTCCTCCGGCTTGCCGGGCCCCTGACCCGCGGTGTGTTCGGAGAGCTGCTGCTCTGGCTGCGCCACTACAACCGGAGCAGGTCCCAGCCTGTCCGGATCGTGGGGATCGACCTGCCCAACACCCTCACCCTGCGACCGGACCTCGACCCGGTCGCCGAATACCTGCGGCTGGTCGACCCGGACCTCGACGACTTCGTGCCCGGCGTCCTGCGCGCGACCGACGAGATCACCGGCGGCTCGGCCGCCGTGTCCGCGCCCGCGTGGGGCACTCTCGACCCGGCGTTCCGGGACTCCCTCACGGCGAGCCTGTCCCGGCTGTCGCTGCGACTGCGGGCGCTCGAACCGCTCTACGTCTCCCGCGCCGGCCGGCACCGTTACGACACGGCCCGCCGCCACCTGGATGCCGCCTGCCACACCGACTACATGCTCCGGGCGATGAACGACCTGTTCTCCGGCGCGGGCCTGCCGGGCGACACGTCGGCTCGCGACCACTACATGGCGGCGGCCGTACGGTGGCATCTGGACAGGGCCGGCAACGGCGCGCGAGTCGTGCTGGTGGCCCACAACAACCACATACAGAAGACCCCCGTCACCTTCGGCGGCCACCTGGCCGGCCTGCCGATGGGCCACTACCTGGCACGCGACCTCGGCCCGCGCTACCGCACCGTGGCGCTGACCCACACCGCCGGCCAGGTGCCGGAGATGATCGTCCCCGCCGAGGGCTCCCCTGTCGGGTTCACGCTCGACGTCGTCAGCCTCGACGCCCCGGCTCCCGGGAGCGTCGAAGGGGCCCTCGTCGACGCCGGGCTCGGCGGGGCCGTCACCCTGACCGACCTGCGTACGGGGCCGCCGCTGGACCGCATCCGGTCGCAGAGCGCGACCGTGGACACGCCGCTGCGCCAGGCCTTCGACGCGGTCGTGTGCACTCCCACCGCGACGGCGGACTCGTCGACCATGTTTGGAGCATCTTCATGAACATCACCAACGCCGTCGTCACCGGCGCCGCCGGCGGGATCGGCAGGGCGCTGGCCGCCCGGCTCCGCTCGGACGGGGCACGGGTCGTGCTCGCCGACGTCGACGAGACGGCGCTCGGCGAAGCCGCGGCCGAGCTGGGGGCCGAGGCCGTCCGGACCGACGTCTCCGACGCCGCGCAGATGGAGGCACTGGCCGCCGCCGCCCCGGACGTCGATCTCGTCTGCCTGAACGCGGGCATCGTCGGCCGGGACCTGGGCGCGCCGTGGGAGGTGAGCCCGCAGGACTGGGACCGGGTGTTCGCGGTGAACGTGGGCGGCGTGGTCAACGGACTGCGCGCGTTCGTCCCGCGGCTGCTCGCGTCCGGCCGGCCGGCGCACATCCTGATCACGGCTTCGCTGGCGGGGCTCGTCACGTTCCCGGCCGGTGGCGCGTACGCGGCCTCCAAGCACGCCGTCGTCGCCCTCGCCGAACAGGCGGCGCTGTCGCTGGCCGGCACGCCGATCGGCGTGACGATGCTGTGCCCGGCCCTGGTGCGCACCGGCATGTCGCCCGACGGCGAGGACCCCGCGGACATCGCTGACCAGGCCCTCGCGGCGGTGCGGGCGGGCGCCTTCACCGTGGTGCCGGACGGCTGGCCGGCCGCGATCACGCGGCGCGCCCACTGGCTGGCGACCGGAGCACCTCCGGAGATGCCGGCCGCCGGGTGATTTTGACCTCCGAGTCCAGAAACTGTTAGCGTCGTAGCCATGGGGAGGCCGAAGCAGTTCGATCCGGACGTGGCCGTCGGGCACGCCATGGACGTGTTCTGGCGCAAGGGCTACGCGGCCACCACGCCGCAGGACCTGGTGGACGCGCTCGGCATCGGCAAGGGCAGCCTCTACAACACGTTCGGCAGCAAGCACGCGCTGTTCGAGGCGGCATTGAGCCGCTACCGCGACAGCCAGGCGGCGGCGCTGATCGAGATGCTGGAGGAGCCGGGCCCCGTCAAGGACAGGTTGCGCAGGGCACTGCGCCTCCTGTCCGAGATGGACCTGGCCGACCCCGACCGGCGCGGCTGCATGGCCGTGAACACCGCGGCCGAGCTCGGCCAGTCGGACGAGAGCGCGGCGCAGCTCGTGCGGCGGATGTTCGACCGCACCGAGGACGCCTTCCGCGCGCTGGTCGAGGAGGGCCGGCGCACGGGCGAGATCGCCGCCGACCGGGACGCCCGGGCGGTCGGGAGCCTGCTGCTGAACACCGTCGTCGGCATGCGCCTGCTGGCGCGCGTCGCCGACGGCCCGGACCGCCTCGCCAGAGTGGTCGACGCGGTCGTCGACTCCCTCTGACCCCACCCCTTGCCGGGATTTGTCGCACCCTCATTTTGTACCTTTAGTTCAAGAAAATCGGAGAGATCATGAAACTCGGACTCGACTCCAAGACCGCCGTCGTCACCGGCGCCAGCCGGGGCATCGGCCTGGCCACCGTGCGGACCCTGATCGACGAGGGGGTACGCGTGGTCGGCGCCGCCCGCACCATCACGCCCGAACTGGAGAAGTCGGGCGCCCTGGCGGTGCCGGCCGACCTGAGCACCCCCGGCGGGGTCTCCACCCTCGTCGACACCGCCCTCGCCGAGCTCGGCGGCATCGACCTGCTGGTCAACAACGTGGGCGGCGGGGACGCCGTGGAGCCGGTCGGCTTCCTCGACACCGGCGACGCGGAGTGGGCCGCCATCTTCGACGTTAACCTGCTCAGCGCCGTCCGCGTCACCAGGGCCGCCCTGCCCAGCCTGATCGAGCGGCGCGGCGCGGTGGTGAACGTCTCGTCCATCAACTCCCGGCTCCCAGCCGCCGGCCCCGTCGCCTACAGCGCCGCCAAGGCCGCCCTGACCGCGCTCGGCAAGTCCCTCGCCGAGGAGTTCGGGCCGCGGGGCGTCCGGGTCAACACCGTCTCGCCCGGCGTCGTCCGTACCGCACTCTGGGACGACCCGGACGGCTTCGGCGGCAAGATGGCCGCCCTGGCGGGCGCGGACCATGCCGCCTTCCTGGAGGGGATCCCGGCGGCGTTCGGCATCACCACGGGCCGCATCACCGAGCCGCGGGAGGTGGCGGCGCTGATCGCGTTCCTGCTGTCGGACGTGGCGGGCAACATCACGGGCGCGGACCACGTCATCGACGGCGGCACCGTGAAGACCCTCTGACGCCCAGGGCCTCCTTGGGCGTCACAGTGTTGACCCGGCACTCACCCGGCGGGCTCCCGTTGCCGTAGGCCCGAACCGATGTGGGCCGTGGGTGGACCCGCGTCCCACGCGAGCCGTTGTCGTCTTGGGGCGCACCGCGTGCTGGACCGGCCTGCGATCGGCCCCACAAATAAGATGCCTCCTCCTGGGGACGGTCAGGCCGCTCTCAATATTGATGAGGTCGCCTAAGGAGACGGGCCGACGCCCACTGGGATCAGGGTGCCCGGTCACCGTAGCTCACCCTCCAAAAGGCCCATCAGGACCATGTCATGCCACGCGCCGTCCCGGCGGAAGGCTTCTCGTTCACGGCCCTCCACGACGAAGCCGACCTTTTCATAGACGCGGAGGGCGGCGGCGTTCTCCGCGACCACCGAGAGCCGAATTCTGTGGAGTCGCATCTCCGCGAAGCCGTATCGGCAGATCACTCTCACGGTGTCGGTGGCATAGCCGCGACCCCAATACTCCTTGTCCCCGATCCGAAGGTCGAGTTCGGCGGCGCCGGCCTCGGGTTCGGCATCGCGGAGCCGTACTGAGCCGATCAACCGCTTTTCGTTGAGCGACTCGACGGCGAAGAAGGCGCTGGCATAGGAGTTGCGGGGCAGCTCCTCGAAGCGCCTGGTGATCTGTGCGAGCGACTCGGGATAGCTGCCGAACATCCAGCGCCCGACCTCGGGGTCATTGTTCCAACGCCACATCGGCTCGGCGTCGGAGGGTTCAAGGGAGCGTAGCCGTATGAGATCGCCGGTCAGCAAGAGCCTCTCCATTCACAATGGATCATCTGGTCAACCGATCGACCCTTCCTCGATCTTCGACAGGAGCGGATCGATCGACTTGCGGCATGGCGCTCGCTCAGCGGAGTAGAGCGGACCGGGACACGCCTGCAAGATCGAGAGAGTACATGGCCATCGAGCAGGATTTCCGATGACCGACCGCCTGGACTCTTATGTCCGCGTACGTGGAACCTGGTGACGACCAACCCGGAGATCCTGATGGCCCCCACCCAGGCATACGGCCCTGCAGCCTCGGGCGGAGAAGCTCCGATTGGGGAATGCAAGGGAATCCGCCAATCGGGGCGTGGAGTGGTTGCCCCTGAGCCACGCCCTCTTCTCTAGAAGCGGTCTATGGCAGCGGCGCCCAGGGAAGCGGAGGCCCGTATTTCTCCTGCGCGGACTTCAGGCAGGAGATGCCTCCGATGGATCTGTGATGTCTCAGCCAACTGACCTTGGCATAGTGACGCCACTGAACAAGCACGACAGTTCGTGATCACGAGGCCCGTCACGGGCTTCGAGGGCTGCTGATGACCCTTCCGAACAGCCGACGACGGGCCCTGCTTCCGGCTATCGCCCGGGGCGGGGCCTCGGCATACGCCACGCCTAGGTGTGCCAGAGCGAGGAGTGACATTCGCCTACCGGCGAAGACCGGAACCGCACTACCCCCTTGCCCACTCCGCACCGTAGCCATACGATCACGACACGGTACTCGTCTAGACGTATGAGGCCATCATGGGAAAGCACAAGGGCGAGGAGCCCAGCCTGAAGCCGTTCACTCCCCCAAAGGAGAAGAAGAAGAGCCAGGGCGACGGAGACGGCAGCGCGGGTAAACGCGGCAGCGGTGACGGGGACAAGAAGGACGGCAAGTGACCCTCGACTTGGGCGCCCGCATTGACGGCCTGATCGACACCATCAGCGAGCGCCGCCGGGTCAGCGGCGCCATCGACAAGGCGCTGCGGGCCGTGCCCCGGCATCGGTTCGTGCCCCCCACCGGGGTCGTTCTCACCGGAGGCGGCCCCCGCCTCATCGACCGGCACGCCGACCCGGACACCTGGTGGGCCATGGTGTACGGACCGGACGCCATCGTGACTCAGCTCGATGCCGGCGCAACCGACATCCGCGAGGTGGACGGGCGCTACACCTCCTCCAACTCCGCCCCGGGGACCGTCGTCGATCTGCTCACCCTGCTCGATCCGGAGCCGGGCGATCGGGTGCTGGAGATCGGCACAGGGACGGGCTGGACCGCCGCGCTGCTGTCGCACCTGGTCGGGGAGCACGGCATCGTGACCTCCATCGAGGTCGACCAGGCCGTCGCCGAGCAAGCGGGAAAGACGCTGGCCGCGGCCGGCGTGCACCCGCGCCTGATCGTCGGTGACGGGGCGGACGGGTGGGCCGAGGGAGCGCCGTACGACCGGGTCCACGTCACCTGCGCCGTCCACACGGTGCCGTATGCATGGGTCGAGCAGACTCGGCCGGGCGGCGTGATCGTGGCGCCGTTCTCGCCAGGCTTCGACGTCGACCTCTCCGTGCGGCTCGTGGTCATGCCGGACGGGGTCGCCGTCGGCCGGTTCCCCGGCTGTACGTCGTACATGCTGATGCGCTCGCAGGACGGATCCCCTGTCTCCGACGACGACGGCAGCGGCCGACGGTCCACGACCCAGGTAGACCCGCGCACGATCGCGCACGCGCCGGCGGGGGCGGGGCTGGCCATGTCGGCTCTCACCGGCCTGCACATCCGCGAGGTGGATGAGGGGGACACCTTCGTGCTGTACGTGGTCGACCCGGGCGACCCTTCCCACTGGGCGGCGGCGGTTCACGACCCGGACGGCGATCACCTCTCATACCAGCTCGGCGATCGGTCCCTGTGGGATGAGATCACCGACGCTTACGCACAGTGGGTGTCCTGGGGCGAGCCGGACCGGGAGCGGTTCGGCATGACCATCACGCGGGAGGGCCAACGGATCTGGCTGGACGCTCCGGAGCGTACGCTGGGCGGCGCCGGGGCCTGAGCAGGCGGAGAGCGGCCGCCTCTGGCCAGGTGTCAGGACCTCAACCAGCGAGATCGTGCCCCGGGCGCACGCGCCGTTGTCGCGGAACCGCCGACGACCGCCAACCGGGTTCCGCAGGGCTTTCAACCGCGATCGCCCAACGAGGCTTGCCCGATCCAGTTGGCAGGCTGGGCAGAAGTCGGCCCACCGCCTCGTAGGTCAAGGGGTGGGCCGACCAGTCGCCGAAGGCGTGGGGTGCGCCGAAGGCGCCCAGACAAGAACGTCTGAGCGCCTTCGGCGCGAAGCGCCCCATTGCGAAGGCCTTTGGCCTCGGGGCGGGGTCCAGCAGGTTGAACCCGGACGGGCCGCGGTCCGCCTACACCGGGGTGTGCATGTGGCGGGTCAAGGCGTGTTCCACCAGGGTGATCAAGGTGGATTTCACCGACTCCCGCTGCCTGGCGTCCAGGCGCACGATCGGGATGTGGCCGCCGATCGACAGGGCCTCGCGGAGTTCGTCCTCCGCGTGCGCGAACTGCCCGTCCCAGCCGTTGATGCCGATCACGAACGGCAGCTTCGCCTCTTCGAAATAGTCGATCGCGGGGAAGCTGTCCGCCAGGCGGCGCGTGTCCACGAGGACGACCGCGCCGATCGCGCCGCGCACCAGGTCGTCCCACATGAACCAGAAGCGGTGCTGTCCGGGCGTGCCGAACAGGTAAAGGATCAAGTCGCGATCGAGCGAGACCCGGCCGAAGTCCATGGCCACGGTCGTGGTGGTCTTGTTCGGTGTGAGGGAGACGTCGTCCACGTGCGCGGAGGCGTCCGTCATGACCGCTTCGGTGGTGAGCGGCAGGATCTCCGATACCGCACCCACGAACGTCGTCTTCCCCACGCCGAAGCCCCCGGCCACGACGATCTTCGTCGAGGTTAGGCCGGGGCTAGAGCCTGCGAAGTCCACTGAGCACCCTTTCGAGCAAGTTGAGGTCCGGCTTTCCGGCGTCCAGCGCAGGCTGGTGCACGCGGATCAGGCCCTCGGACGCCATGTCGGCGATCAGCACCCGGACCACGCCAAGGGGCTGGCGTAAAAGGGCGGAGATCTCGGCAACCGACCGGACGTTCCGGGTCAGTTGAATAATCGCCTGATACTCCGGACTAAGTAGGGAAATGTCTTGGTATTCCGACGTCACGGAGGACACCAATGCCTCCATGGCGAACTTCATCCGCGGAGCGGTGCGCCCCCCGGTCACGGCATAGGGCCGTACCAGGGAGCTCTGCTTCTGCGGACGGGGAGCCGCCGGATGCGGCGGAGTGCTATCACCAGCCCAACCCTGACCTGACACCATGATCTCCTGTCACCGCCCCACTAGCGGGGGCGGGCCGCTTGCAGCTCGGCGCGTACGGCCGGCGTCAGCACCTGGCCCGCTCGCTCGACCAGCAGGGTCATCTGGTAAGCCACCAGGCCCATGTCACAGTCGGGAGCAGCCAGGACCGCCAAACAGGACCCATCACTGATGGACATGATCATCAAGAGCCCACGCTGCATCTCGATAACGGTCTGGGTCACCATACCGCCCTCGAAGACCCGCGCGGCGCCCTGGGTCAGGCTGATCACGCCGGACGCCACAGCGGCGAGCTGGTCGGCCCGATCCTTGGGAAAACCCTCGGAGAAGGCCAGCGGCAAACCGTCGGACGACACCACGACCGTGTGGGCGACGCCCGGCACGTTGTTCACGAAGTCCGTGATCAACCAACTGATGCCGCGCGCTCCCTGGCTCATTTCTCTCATTTGTCCTCCTCATTCTCTTCGCCCCGGGTGAACGCTCGGCCCTGGCGGACGCCCTGCTGGAAGCTGGAGAGCCGGCTGCGCAGCCGCTCGGGTGAGATCTGCGGTGCCGGTGACGAAGCCTGGGGTTCGGCGAGGCTGGCCGTACCGGGCACCAGGTTGGCCTTGGGCACGCGACGGGGCAGGCCCGAGGACGTCGTGCCGCCCTGCGCGGGCTGCGCGGCGGCCTGCGCGGCCTGGAAGCCGGAGTCCGCGGGCGAGGACCACGTCGCGCCCGCCCCGGACGCGCCGGGCGTGCGCCGCGGCAGCCCCGACGGGGACTGCGCGGGAGCGACCGGGGCCGGGTCGGCGGGCACGGCCGGATGCACGGCCGTGGTCTCGGGCTCGGGCTCGTAGGAAGCGGCCTCGTAGGAAGCGGCCTCGTAGGGAGCGGGCTCGCTGTGCGGCTGCAGCACCTCGGGTTCCGGCCGCCGGAACCAGTCGGACCCGACCGACGAGAAGATCGGCAGGAACTCGTCGCCCTGCTCCTCCATGGGCGAGTTGCGCACCACGGGGAGCGGGCCGGTCATGTCCTGCGAGGAGTAGTCGCCGGGCCCGAACCTGTCGTAGTTGGACTGCCCGTTCTGCTGGAACTGGTCGGCGGGCTTGAGGTCATCGGCGAACGGCGAGCGGTACGACTCCCCGAACTGCGGCTGCGGACGATCCTCGGACTCGAACAGCGACCTGCGCGGCACCGGGTCGGCGAACGACGACCACCGCGGCTCCTCCTGCGGCTGCTTGGGCGGCTCGGTGGCGAAGGACGGCCAGCGCGGCTCCTCCTCCTGCAGGGGCGGCGGCTGCTCCGCGAAGGACGGCCACCGGTTCTCCGCGAACGAGTTGGGCTGCGGCGCGGGAGGCGGCGTCTCCTCGGCGAACGACGGCCAGCGCTGCTCCCCGAACGGCTGCTCACCGAACGGCTGCTGCGCGGGCGCAGGGGGCTCCTCGGCGAAGGACGGCCAGCGCGGCTGGTCGCCGTTCTGCGAGCTCTGCGGCTGCTCGGCGTAGGGCGACTGCCGCTCCCCGAAAGGCTGCTCCCCAAAAGGCTGCTCACCGAACGGCTGCTCGCCGAAGGGCTGCGGCTCACTGAACGGCTGGTCCCCGAAGGGCTGCTCGCCGAACGGGCGATCCGCGGCGGGCCGGTCGTTGAACGCGGCGGGCTGCTCGTTGAACGGCGCCTGCTGGTCGCCGCCGAAGGGAGCCCAGTTGCCGCTCCCCGGCACCGGCAGCGACCCTGGCCACTGCGTGTCCACCACGTGCTCGGAACCGTCGCCGGAGGGCGCCGCGCCGTAGGAGGCGGACCCGTTCCGCGACGGCTCCGCGAACATGCTCGGGTCGAAGTCCGTGAACGCCTCGTACTGCCCACCCTGCTGCGGCCCGCCCAGGCCGTTGCTGATCAGCATGTCCGGCATGAAGACCAGCGCGCTCAGGCCGCCCGTCTCCCGGGGGCTGAGCTGCACGCGGACGCCGTGGCGCAGGGCCAGGCGGCCGACCACGAACAGGCCCATGCGCCGCGACACCGACACGTCCACGACGGGCGGGTTCGCCAGGCGCCAGTTGGCCTCGGAGAGCTCCTCCTGGTTCATCCCGATGCCCAGGTCGTTGATCGACACGAGCACGCCGCCCTCGGCGGGGGTGCTGGTGACCTGGACCTTGCTCTCGCGGGGGGAGAACGAGATCGCGTTCTCGATGAGCTCGGCGAGCAGGTGGACGGCGTCGGTGACGGCCGGGCCGACGATCAGCGTGCCGGACGGGATCTGGATCTGGACCCGCTCGTAGTTCTCGACCTCGGACAGCGAGGCGCGGGCGATGTCGACCAGCGGCACCGGCTCGCTCCACTTGCGCGCGGCCTCCTGGCCGGCGAGGACCAGGAGGTTCTCGCTGTTGCGGCGCATGCGGGTGGCCAGGTGGTCGAGGCGGAACAGGTTCGCGAGCCGCTGCTCGTCCTCCTCACCTTGCTCCAGACCCTCGATGAGCTGCAGCTGCCGCTCGACCAGCGTCTGGCTGCGGCGGGAGAGGTTGACGAACATGGCGTTGACGTTCGCCCGCAGTTTGGCCTCGTCACCGGCCAGCCGGATCGCCTCGCGGTGGACCTCGTCGAAGGCCTGCGCGACCTCACCGATCTCGTCACGGGTGTTGATGCCGACCGAGGGCGTCTCGGGCACCTGCGCGCCCTCGCCGGACTCGCGCAGCACGCGGACGGTCTCGGGCAGCCGGGTCGTGGCGACCTGGAGCGCCTCGGCACGCAGCCGGCGCAGCGGGCGGACCAGCGAACCGGCCACGCGGGTGGTGAAGACCAGGACGAGGAGCAGCAGGACCAGGATCACCGCACCGGAGATGATCGCGTTGCGCTGCTCGGTGTCGCTCAGCTCCCGGGTCCTGGCCACGATCCTGGTGGCCAGGCCGTCCTCGACCTTGCGCATGGCGTTGCCGGACAGCGTGGTCGACTCGTACCAGTTGCCGAGGTCGCGGCGGGTGGTGACGTCGAGGTCCCGGATCTCGTTGTACTCGCGCATCTGGGCGAGCGCGCGCTGGCGCATGGCGTCGGCGAGGTCGATCTGCAGGCCCCTGACGCCCTTCTGGTACGCGTCCAGGTCCTTGGAGTCGGCCTCCTGCTCGAAGGCGGCCAGCTCGGCCTGCTGCTTGTTCCAGGAGCCCAGGAAGTCCGACAGGTCGTCGTTGTCCAGCTTCCGCTGGACGAGCGCCACGATCAGGATGATCTGCTGGCGCGAGATCTCCTCCTTGACCCGCTGCAGCGAGCCGAGCGCGGCCACGTCACCCTGGAGGGTGTCGTCGTTGACGCCGGAGCCCAGGTCGCCCTCGATCGCGGAGAAGACGCCGATCATGGTGGTGTACGTGCTGATGGCGGCACGCGGCGGCACGTTCGAGACCATGGACTCGCGGAGGCTGTCGAGACCGGCGAGCCACCGGCGCATGTTGTCGACGCCCTCGATGACCCGGGCGGAGTGCGCGGCGTCGATGGCGTTGGCCGCGCTCAGCACCTGCTTCTTGGCCGTGTCCGTCGCCTGCCGCTGCGTCTTGAGCTGGACGAGGCGCTGGCCTCTGCTGCGGTCCGAGACGTACCACGCGGTGAGCGTTCGCTCCTTGCCGAGCTCGTGGTTGAGCGCACCGATGCGCTGCACCAGCTCGGCGACCTGGGTGAGCCGGCGGTACTCGGCGTTGGTGCCGATGGCGTTGGCCAGCTGCACGCCGGCGAGCAGCACGCCCACCACCGTGGGGATGAGGATCAGCGCGACCAGCCTGGAGCGCACACGCCAGTTCCCCAGCCGGAAACGTCCGCCTGTGTACTCCCCTGACCTCGTGTGCCTGGGGTCTTTCGTCCTCACTGACTCTCGCAACCTCTCGCCGGTACGTGCTCGAAAGAAATCAGACACGCGTGTGGCGCATGGGATTCGTTCCGGCTGGGTAATTGGAACACAACCCGTACCAGATCGGCCAACCGAACATATCCCATCACACGTGCCCAAAGGGTCACTTTGGGCAACATATCGCCGTACACGTCTTCAGGCGGGCCGGAACGAATCCCGCTCGACCGGCGCCGCGTGCTTCACCATCAGATGCCGCGTCACCGAATACTCCTGCACCGCCTCCTGGCTCATGTCCTTGCCGAACCCGCTGCCCTTCACCCCGCCGTGCGGCGCCTCGCTGGCGATGGGCAGGTGGTCGTTCACCCAGGTCACGCCCACATCGAGCCGGTGTGAGACGCGCATGGCCCTGGAGACGTCACGCGACCACACCGACGAGGCCAGACCGTACCGCGTGTCGTTGGCCAGTCTGACCGCCTCGTCCTCGCCGTCGAACGGTAGCGCCACGAGCACGGGTCCGAAAAGTTCACCTTGGACGATCTCGCTGTCCTGGGCGACGTCGGTCACGAGCGTGGGCGGGTAGAAGAATCCGGGGCCTTCGATCGGGGCGCCTCCGTGGAGCACGCGCCCGCCGGCCCTGGAGACGAACCCGTGCACCCGGTCCCGGTGCGCGCCCGAGATCAGCGGGCCGATGTCCGTGGCCGGGTCCCAGGGGTCGCCGACGGTTATTTTGGCAAGAGTTGCCCGCAGTGCCTCGATCGCGTCCGCGTACACCTCGCGGGCGACGTAGACGCGGGTGGCGGCCGTGCAGTCCTGCCCCGTGTTGTACGTCGCCCCCATCGCCACCCCGCGGGCCATCTCCGCGAGGTCGGCGTCCTCGAAGACCAGCGCGGGCGCCTTGCCGCCGAGCTCGAGGTGCACCCGCTTGAGCGTGGCCGCGGCCCCGGTCATGACCGCCCGGCCCGTCTCCGTGGAGCCGGTGACGCTGACCATGTCCACGCCCGGGTGGGTGACCAGCGCCTGGCCGGCCTCGGCGTCCCCGGTGATCGCCTGGACGAGCCCGTCGGGCGCGCCCGCCTTGGCGAACAGCTCGGCCAGCCGCAACGTCGTACGCGGCGTCTGAGGGGCCGGCTTGATCACCACGGCGTTGCCCGCGGCCACCGCCGGCCCGACCTTCCAGACGGCCATGACGAACGGGAAGTTCCACGGCGCGATCGACCCCACCACCCCGACGGGGCGGCGCAGCAGGACCGAGGTGTAGCCGGGGCTGAAGACACCGGCGCCCGAGCCTTCGAGCGAACGGGCGGCCCCGGCGAAGAAGCGCAGGTTGTCGGCGGCGAACGGCAGCTCGCCGTCCCGGAACACCGACGCGGGCTTGCCCGTCTCCTCCACCTCGAGCCTGGTCAGCTCCTCTGCGTCGGCCTCCACCAGGTCGGCCACCCGCAGCAGCAGCCGCGCCCGGTCGGCCGGGGTGGTCTGCGACCACTCCTCGAAGGCCGCGCGGGCCCGGTCGACGGCGGCCGCGACGCCCTCCACCGGCGTGTCGGGAATCTCGGCGCACGGCAGCCCGGTGGCGGGGTTGATCAGTTCACGCATGGAAATTCATGTCCTCACTGGCCGAGCTGCTCGATCAGGTCGGCGGCCTTGCGCAGGCCGTCCCGACCCCTGATCTCCTCGCCCGCGGCGGCGAGCCGGGCACGCAGCTCGGTGTCCCCGAGCAGCCGCTCGACCGCGCCCTTCAGTTCTTCGTCGGTGAAGGTGTAGGTGGAGAGCCTGACACCATAGCCCAGCTCGTCGGCCCGCTGGGCGTTGTCGTACTGGTCCCAGAAGAGCGGCAGCAGGATCATCGGCTTGCCGAAGTGCAGCGCCTCCGTGGTCGTGTTGTTGCCGCCGTGCGTGATGACCAGGTCACACAGTGGGATGATCTTGGTCTGCGGGAGGAACTCCGCGCCCCACATGTTGTCGGCGAGCTTGATCTCCTCGTGCAGCGGGCCCTTGGAGACGATGTACTGGTGCGGCGTGGTGGCCAGCACGTCGATGACGCGCTGCATCAGCTCCACGTCGGAGGAGCCCAGCGAGCCGAGCGAGAAGTAGACCAGCGAGCCCTCATTGCGGCGCTCGAAGGGCAGCGTGAACGCCTCGTCCGTCTCACGCACCGAGGAGTCGAGGCGGTGCCAGGAGTCGCCGAGCGGGCGGGCGTCGGCGTAGTCGAGGATCTCGGGGTAGACGTAGAGGTTCAGGTCGCCCTCGTGGATGAAGTCGAGGTCGGGCAGCGGCTCGGTGCCCTGCTCGACGCACCACTCGTTGAAGGCGGTCCACAGCTCGCGGTGGGTGCGGTCGTACTCGGCGCGGAAGGCCTCCCACTCCGAGCGGTCGTCGGCCGGCAGGCCGGAGAAGACCGGCGCGATGTTCTCGCCGCGCACCTCCAGCGGGTTGCAGGAGACGATGCGGACGAACTTCTTGCCCGCGGTGAGCAGCGCCGGGAACGTGATCACGTTGTCCTCGACGATCACGTCGGGGTTGACGCGCTCGATGATCGCCTTGAGCTGCGGCTCGCAGTACTTCACGCTGTCGATCAGCGAGTCCCAGATCGGCTTGGTGACGGTGTCGAGCTGCTCCAGAGTGCTCTTGCGGTACTCGGGGGCGGTCTCGCGGATGAAGTCCTTCCAGAACTGCCCCGGGTCCTGCTCCTCCGCGGCGTCCTCGGGCGGCGGGGCGAGGTCGACGAGGTCCTCCTCGAAGCCGAGCGCTTCGAGCTTGCCCTTCCACGACGCCTCCGCGGCGAAGACGACGCGGTGGCCGCGGCGGCGGAGGATGTCGCCGATGCCGATCGAGTTGTTGGTCGGCCCGTAGGCGCTTTCAGGCATAAACAGGATGGTGAGAGACATCGAGGCTCCGGGGAAACTCATCAATTTGAAGAGGAATTCAAGAACTGATCTAGCGTGAAGGTCAAGTAACGGGCACTATGGTCACGGCTAACTGAACAGCAGCCAAACGAGTGAAGGCGGTGGGGGTGGCTCAGCGTAAGAGCCGTAGTGACCGGCGCATCGACTTGATCGAGGCCGCGCGCAGGGCCATCATCCGTCACGGCATCGACGGCGTACAGCTCTCGCACGTCGCCGAGGAGGCCGGTCTGACCTCCGGCGCGGTGCTCTACCACTATCCCGACCTCAGCGAGCTGCTGGTCGAGGCGCAGCACGCGGGCATGGAACGTTTCTACGAGCAGCGCGTGCGGCAGCTCAACACCCTCACCGACCCGGTCGAGAAACTGGTGCTCACGATCAAGTCCGGGCTGCCGACCGGGTCGCTCGACCCCGATGTCCGCCTGCTCAACGAGCTGGGCGGGGCCGCGGGCCGCAACCGGGTCTACGGCGTGCTGCTCACCTCCCTCTACGACCGCCAGGTCTCGATGTACCAGGCGGTCCTGGACACCGGCGCCGCGCTGGGGGTGTTCAGGCTGAGCGCCGACTCGCTGACGATCGCCCGCAACCTGGTGGCGCTGGAGGACGCGTACGGCTACCGCATCACGGCCAGGCACCCGGTGATCGGCCCGGCCGAGGCGGCCGAGCTGATCCTCTCGTACGCCCGCGCTGCCACGGGCAACGACCTGGCCCGCTGAGCTCACCGGTCGACCGCCATGATGACCGCGTCCTCGGCCTTCCAGCGCACCTTGACCTTCGCGCCCGCCTTCACCGTGCTCGCGCCCTGCACGGCGACCAGCACCGGCTTGACGTGGCCCGGCACGTCCACGGAGATGTGCGACACGCCTCCGTAGAAGCTGACGTCCAGGACGCTGCCCTTGAGGCCGCGGGTGGCGCTCTCGCCGGCCAGCTCGACCTTCTCCGGCCGGATCGCCAGCAGCGCCTTGGCGCCCGCCTCGAGCTCTTCGAGCGGGGCGCCGGCCAGCATGCCGAAGTCCTCGGTCTTGATGCCGTCGAGGCCGCTGGCCGTGCCGTGGAAGAGGTTGTTGGCGCCGACGAAGTCGGCCACGAACGCCGTGCGGGGCCGCTCGTAGAGCGCGATCGGCTCGTCCACCTGCCGCACCTTGCCGCTGTCGAAGACCGCGATGCGGTCGGCCAGCGACATGGCCTCCTCCTGGTCGTGCGTGACCACCACGAAGGTGATGCCCACCTCGTGCTGCAGCCGCTTGAGCTCCAGCTGCATGTCGGCGCGGACCTTCTTGTCCAGGGCCGACAGCGGCTCGTCGAGCAGCAGCAGGCGGGGCCGCTTGACGATGGAACGCGCCAGAGCGACCCGCTGCCGCTGGCCGCCGGAGAGCTGGGCGGGCTTGCGGTCCGCGTGCGCCGACAGCCCGACGGTCTCCAGCACCTCGCCGACGCGCTGCTTCACCTCCTGGCGGGGCAGCCGCTCGCGCTCCAGGCCGTAGGCCACGTTCTTGGCCACGGTCATGTGGGGGAACAGCGCGTACGACTGGAACATGAGGCTGATCGGCCGCCGGTTCGGCTGCTTGGACAGCAGGTCCTCGCCGTCCAGCGTCACCGTGCCCCGGTCGGGCGTCTCGAACCCGGCGATGATGCGCAGCAGCGTGGTCTTGCCGCAGCCCGAAGGGCCGAGCAGGGCGAAGAACTCGCCCTGGCCGATCTCCAGCGACACCTCGTCGAGCGCCGTGACCTCCCCGAACCTGCGGGTGATCCCGTCAATCCTGAGCACGTCTCTCCCCGATCTTCGTCATGCGCTGCCCGGCGATCACCGCCGTGAAGCTCACGAGGAGCAGGATCGCGGCCAGCGCGTTGATCTTCGGGGTGACCCCGAAACGGATCATCGAATAGATCACGATCGGCAGCGTCTGGTCGCTGTTGCCGATCGTGAAGAACGCGATCACGAACTCGTCCAGCGACAGCGTGAACGCCAGCAGCGCGCCGGCGACGATGCCCGGCGTCAGCTGCGGAAGCGTGATCTTCAAGAACGTCGTGACCGGCCCCGCGCCCAGATCCCGCGAGGCCTCCTCCAGCGAGGTGTCGGAGTTGGTCAGCCTGGTGCGCACCACCGCGGCCACGAACGCCATCGCGAACAGGCCGTGGGCGAGGATCACCGAGTACAGGCCGAGCGTGAGCTGGATCAGGCCGTAGAACAGCAGCAGGCCGATCGCGATCACCAGGTCGGGCAGGACCGCCGGCATGAGCGCGATCGCGTCCAGCGTCTTGGACCTGGTGTGCCGGGCCAGCCCGACGGCCAGCAGCGTGCCGAGCACGGTGGCGATCACCGTGGAGCCGGTGGCCACGATCAGCGTGTTGACCAGGCCGTCCCTGACCAGCTTGTCGTTGACCAGCTCGCCGTACCACTTGAGGCTGAAGCCCTCGTACGTGTACGCCGACTTGCCGGAGTTGAACGACATGACGACGAGCACGACGATCGGCAGGTACAGGAAGACGTACGTGGCCCAGAACGGGACGTACAGGAGCTTTGACCTACGCACGGCGCGCCACCCTGGCCTGCACGATGAGCAGCACGATCAGCACCGCGATGAGCGCCAGCGCGAGCGTCGAGCCGAACGGCCAGTCGCGCGCCTTCAGGAACTGGTCGCGGATCAGATTGCCCACCATGATCGACTTGCTGCCGCCGAGGATCTCGGGGATGACGAAGTTGCCGAAGCTCGGCACGAACACGAACAGGCACCCGGTCATCACGCCCGGGACCGTCATCGGCAGCGTGACCTTCCTGAAGGTGGTGAACGCCGAGGCGCCCAGGTTGGCCGAGGCCTCCCTGAGCTGCGGGTCGAGCCGCTCGATGGCGGAGTACAGCGGCAGCACCATCAGCGGCAGGTACGAGTAGAGCAGCCCGGTGACGATCGTGCCCTGCTTGTAGAGCAGCTCCAGGTCCGTGCCCAGCAGCGAGTTGACCACGCCGGGGCCGCTCAGCAGGATGATCCAGGCGTACACGCGGATGATGAAGTTCGTCCAGAACGGCAGCACGATGGCGACCAGCGCCACCGTCTTCCACTTCGGCGGCAGCTGGGCGATCAGGTAGGCCGTCGGATAGCCGATCAGCAGCGCGATCAGCGTCGTCAGGGTCGCGATCTTCAGCGAGGTGCCCACCACGCCGAGGTAGAGCGGATCGACCAGGCGCTCGAAGTTCTCGGTGGTGAACTCGTAGACGACGCCGCCGAAGCGGCCGCGCTGGAACACCGTGTTGCTGAGCACCAGCGCGAGCGGCACCAGCAGCAGCACGATCAGATAGATGACGCCGGGTGACAGGAAAACGAACGCGCCCAGCCGGCGTCCCTTGGACGCCGGCCGGGCCTTGACCTCAGACTTCACCGCTTTACTGCTGCGCCGTGATTTCGGTCGACAGGCGCGTGAACTTGGTCGACGCCTGGCCCAGGTCGATGATCGACTCACCGTTGAGCAGCTCGGCGGGCTTGATGTCCAGCAGCGAGCCCTTGGCGACCTGCACCCGCTCCATGGCGGCCTTGTTCGGGACCTTGTAGTTGATGTTCTCGGCGGCCCAGCTGTGGATCTCGGGGTCGAGGATGTAGTTGATCAAGGCGTGCGCGGCCTCCTTGTTCTTGGAGGACTTCATGATCACCATGGTGTCCACCCAGAGGTCGCTGCCCTCCTTCGGCACCTTGAACTTGATGTTGCCCTTCGGGTCCGTGGTCGGGCACCAGCCGTCCCACGCCTCGACCATGAGGGCCTCGCCGGACTTCAGCTTGTCGCCGAACGTGGTGTCGTCGTAGGTGAGCAGGTGGGGCTTCTGCGCGACGAGGAGGTCCTTGGCCTTGGCGATCTCGTCGTCCTTGTCGGTGTTGACCGAGTAGCCGAGCGCCTTGAGCGCGGGCAGCGCGAGCCAGCGCTCGGTGGTCATCATGGTGACCTTCTTGTCTGCCCAGGCCGGAGGCTTGAGCAGATCGTTCCAACTCGTCGGCTCGGACTTCACCAGGTCGGAGCGGTAGCAGATGCCGGTCGTGCCCCAGGTGTAGGGCACCGAGTACTTGTTGCCCTTGTCGTAGGAGAGCTGGGTGGCCTCCGGGTAGAGGTTGGCCAGGTTGGGGATCAGCTCGGGGTGGATCGGCTCCAGCAGGCCCGCCGCGTTGAGCGCCTGGGCGTACTGGCCGGACACGAACGCCACGTCGATGCCGCTGTCACCGGGGGCGGTGAGCTTGGTCATCGCGATCTCGTTGGTGTCGTGCAGAGCGACCTTGATGTCCTTGACCTTGAGCTTCGCCTTGACCTTCGCCGGCAGCTCCTCGGGCGTGTAACCCGGCCAGACGGTGATCTGGAGCGACTGCTGCGACAGGTCCGCGTTGGGCTTGAGCTGGTCCGCCGCCGCCGGCGTCGTGCCTTCTGAGCTGGTCGACGACTCACCGCCGCACGCCGCGACGGCGAGCGCGAGGCCGGCCGCTGTGACAGCGACCGGGAGACGACGGGTGAACCGGATACGGGACACGGCCGCTACTCCTTCTGGATTTTGTGCAGTTTTGAGGGGTCGCGCGACCTTACCGGACACAGCAGACCAGAGCAGGAGTGTTGCAGGGGAAATCAACATGAGCAAGACTTTTGCTGACATTGCTACCTGGAAGTTTGGTCTACGAGTTGAATTGGGATTCAATAGCAGATCGGCTGCTCTCTCTCGGTGAGAGGCCCCTCACGGCCCGAGACCGGGGTGTCAGCGCCACACTTCTCCCGCTGCTGGAGGGCGAGGTGCCGCCGCCGTTCGCGGTGCGGCGCTTCCTCCCGCTGCCCACCCTCTCGTACAGCCTTGGAGATCTCCACACTGGGGCCCCAGGTGAGCGGGAGTTCGGCGCGCACGTGGACCAGACGAACTACTCGGTGATCGTCGACGAGAAGGTCGTCGTCAAGTGGATCACCCCACCTGTCCCCCTGCCCCACCCCACCCCAGAGGTCTTCGCTCACCTCGTTGAGGCGGGGTTCAACGACACAGCACCCCCTTACGCGGCCCTGACCCGCGATGTGGACGGGAACGAGCAGCTCCTGGCCCTGGTCACGGGCTACCTTCCGGAGGCCCGCGACGGCTGGGAGTGGTGCGTCGACGAGGCCGAGGCCGGCGCCACGGACTTCGCCTCCGTCCTCGGCCGCCTCGCCGCCGACCTGCACCTCGCCCTTGCCACGCTCCCCACCCCCGCGCAGGAGCCCGGCGCCGCGGGTACGGCGGCCAGGGCGGAGGCCGCGCGCGCGGAGGCGCTCGCGCTCACGGACGGCGAGGACGGCGTGTGGCTGGCCACGCGGACCCCGGCGATCCGGCGCGAGCTGGCCGCCCTCCAGGAGCCGATCACCGGCCCCCGCATCAGGATCCACGGCGACCTGCACGTGGGCCAGATCCTCAAATGGCGGGACGGCTACGCGGTGATCGATTTCGACGGAAATCCCACCGTCACCGACGCCGACCCGTGCCAGCCGGCCGCCAGGGACGTGGCCCAGCTCACCACGAGCATCGAGCACGTGGCCCAGGTGGCGATCAAGCGGAGGGGCACCGACCCCGGCGCGGCGGCGGCCTGGGCAGCCGAGGCCCGCGCCGGGCTGCTGGCCGCGTACAGGGCCCGCCTGGCCGAGAAGGACCGGCCGGACCTGCTCGACGAGAGACTGGTCCGGCCGTTCGAGGTGGAGCAGGAGTGCCGCGAGCTCATCTACGCCGCCCGCCACCTGCCCCGCTGGCGCTACGCCCCCATGGGCGTCCTGCGCACCTGGTACCAAGAGGAGAACATCACGTGAATTCCGAGCTCTACCTGTCCGACCTGGAGGCCAAGCCGGCGGCGCTCAGGAGCCTGGCCGCCGCCCTGAGGAAGGAGAACCCGTTCGCGGCGCTCCCCTCGGGCCTGACCCGGGTGCTCTTCCTGGGCATGGGCAGCTCCCGGTACGCCGCGGGCGTGGCGGCGCTGCGCCTGCGCCGGGCGGGCGTGGACGCGTACGCCGACTACGCCTCCGCGGAGGCCACCTACCCGGCCGCCGCGGACACCCTGGTCGTCCCGATCTCGGCCAGCGGTTCGAGCAGGGAGACCCTCGACGCCGTGGAACGGTACAGGGGCGGCCCGTCCTACCTGGCGGCGCTGACCAACATCCAGGGCTCCCCTCTCGCCGAGCGGGCCGACCTGGTGGTCGACATGCGCGCGGGCGAGGAGCGCGGCGGCGTCGCCTGCCGTACGTTCCAGCACACCCTGGCCCTCCTCCTGGCTTTGGAGGCCCACCTCACCGGGACGGGCCGCGACCTGCCGAAGCTGCTGGAGCGGGCCGCCGAGGCCACGACGGACCTCCTGGACAGGAGGGACGAGTGGCTCCCCATGACCATGGAGCTGCTGGACGGCGACCGCGGCGTCTACACCGTCGCCCCCGCCGAGCGGCTGTCGTCGGCCGAGCAGTCGGCGCTGATGTTCCGCGAGGGCCCGCGCCGTCCCGCCGACGCGTGCGAGACGGGCGACTGGGCGCACGTGGACGTCTACCTCACCAAGACGCTCGACTACCGCGCGCTGCTCTACCCCGGCTCCCGCTACACCGAGCAGGCCATGGACTGGGTGCGCGAGCGCGGCTCCACGGTGGTCACGGTGGGCGGCGAGGTGAAGGACGCCAGAGCCGCCGTCAGGTACGCGCACGACGACGACCCGGACGTCGCCCTGCTCACCGAGACGCTGGTGGCCGAGCTGGTCGCCGGGAATTGGTGGGCGGCCCCGTAATCAGTCGCGGTAGTCAGTGGGCCCGCGCGGCGAGCGCGTGCTCGACGAGCGCGATGAGGGTGTTCCTGACCGCAGGCCGCGCCCGCGCGTCGGTGCGGATGACCGGTATGTGCGGGGAGAGCGTGAGCGCCTCCCGCACCTCGCTCTCGCTGTGCGGGAACACCCCGTCCCAGCCGTTCACCCCGATGACGAACGGGATGCCGGACTCCTCGAAGTAGTCGATGGCCGGGAAGCTGTCGGCCAGCCGCCGCGAGTCCACCAGCACCACGGCCCCGATGGCGCCGCGTACGAGGTCGTCCCACATGAACCAGAACCGGTGCTGCCCCGGCGTGCCGAACAGATAGAGGATCAGGTCCTGGTCCAGCGAGAGCCGCCCGAAGTCCATGGCCACGGTGGTGGTGGTCTTGCCCGGCGTGAGCCCGATGTCGTCGATGCCCTCGGACGCGTCCGTCATCACCGCCTCCGTGGTCAGCGGCATGATCTCGGACACGGAGCCCACGAACGTGGTCTTCCCCACACCGAACCCGCCCGCCACGACGATCTTCGTGGAGGTGAGCCGGCTAGAGCCTGCGAAGTCCACTCAATACCCTTTCGAGCAGGCCCCTGTCGGGAAGGCCCGCGTCCAGCTGGGGCTGGTACACCCTCACCAGCCCATCCGCCTCCATATCGGCCACCAGCACCCTCGCCACCCCGAGAGGAACGCCCAGCAGCGCGGAGATCTCCGCCACGGAGCGCACCTGCCGGCACAGCTCGCTGATCGCGCGATATTCACGGGTGTACGTCATGCCGAGTCGTACCGAGGTGGCCGACGATACCAGGGCCTCCATGGCGAGCTCCGTACGAGGAGTCGTCCTGCCACCGGTGACGGCGTACATCCGGACGAGCGAGCTGCGCTCCGGCTCCGGTTCATCGTTGTGCCACGATGCCAACGTCTACTCCCATCACCCTGTCTGTCCGGCCGCAGCGGGATCCCATTACGGACGCGCCGCCGACAGTTCCGCCCGCACGGCAGGCGTGAGCACCTGCCCGGCGCGCTCGACCAGGATCGTCATCTGATAGGCCACCAGGCCCATGTCGCAGTCGGGCGCGGCCAGCACCGCCAGGCAGGATCCGTCGCTGATCGACATGACCAGCAGCAGGCCGCGGTCCATCTCGACGAGCGTCTGGGTGACCCCGCCGCCTTCGAACACGCGCGCCGACCCCTGCGTGAGGCTGACGAGCCCGGCCGCGATCGCGGCCAGCTGGTCGGCGCGGTCTTTGGGGAAGCCCCTGGAGTACGCCATCGGCAGCCCGTCGGCGGACACCACCACCGCGTGCGCCACGCCTGGGACCTCGTCGACGAAGCTGCTGACCAGCCAGTTCATGTCCCTGGCCGCCTGGCTGAGCTCCTTCATGAGTCCTCCTCGAGCTCAGCGCGACCCTTGCGCACACCCTGCTGGTAGCTGGCCAGCCTGTTGCGCAACCGGTCAGGCGACACCGGAGGAGCGGAAGCGGTCGGGGGTTTCGGACTCGCGGTGCCCGGTACCAGATTCGCCTTCGGGGTCCGCTTGGGCAAGCCGGAGTTGGTCATGCCGTTCTGCGCCGGTTCGGCGGCCGCGCCGGCCGCCTGCCAGCCCTCATCGGCGGGTGAGGACCAGGCCGGGTCGCGGTGGTCGGCCGTGGGCGTCGTCTTGGTGAACCAGCCGCTCCCCTCGACGGCGGAGTAGATGGGCAGGAACTCCTCGTCCTTGGACGGCGCCGGCGGGGTGGCGAACGACGGGTAGGATTCCGCCGGCCCGCCCAGGTCCGGCGGTAGCTGCTCGACCGAGTGCGCCTGCGACGAGCTGAACCAGGACGACGGCTCGGGCGCCGCGGGCACGATGTCCATCGACGGATGCCCGTACGGGGACCCGGGGAAAGGGTCGGCGGGCGGCAGGGTCCCGAAGGACGGATGCCCCGGGAAGGGCGCGGCCGGTGTCGGCGGGTGGGCCTGCCTGGGCACCGGGATGCGCGCCGGCACGGGCACCGCACCCGGCATCGTGCCCGACACCGCCGTGAGCAGCGCGGGCGGGATCAGCACCATGGCGGTCAGCCCGCCGATGTCCTGCATGCGCAACTGCACGCGGATGCTGTGCCGCAGCGCCAGCCGGCCGACCACGAACAGGCCCATGCGCCGCGACACCGACACGTCCACGACGGGCGGGTTCGCCAGCCGCCAGTTGGCCTCGGCCAGCTCCTCGGCGCTCATGCCGATCCCGTGGTCGGTGACCGACAACATCAGCGAGCCGGTGTCGATGCGGCTGCTGGAGATGATGACCTTGGTGTCCCGCGAGGAGAACGAGACCGCGTTCTCGACCAGCTCAGCCAGCAGGTGCACCACGTCGGTGACGGCCTGGCCGGCGATGGCGACGTCCGACTGGACCTGGATGCTGACCCGGTCGTAGCTCTCGACCTCGCCGAGCGCGGCCCGGACGATGTCCATCAGCTCGACCGGCTCGCTCCACTTGCGGGCCGCCTCCTGGCCGGCCAGGACCAGGAGGTTCTCGCTGTTGCGGCGCATGCGGGTGGCCAGGTGGTCGAGCTTGAACAGGTCGCCGAGCCGGGTGTCGTCGCGCTCGCCGCGCTCCAGCCGCTCGATCAGCGTGAGCTGCCGCTCGACCAGCGTCTGGCTGCGCCTGGACAGGTTGACGAACATGGCGTTGACGTTCGCCCGTAGCTTGGCCTCGTCGCCCGCCAGCCGTACGGCCTCGCGGTGCACCTCGTCGAACGCGCGGGCGACCTCGCCGACCTCGTCCCTGGAGAAGATCCCGATGGGCGGGACCTCGGCCTGGACGGCGCCGTCGCGGGACTCGCGCAGGTGCTGGACGAAGTCCGGCAGCCGCCTGCCCGCGATCTCCAGCGCCTCGCCGCGCAGGCGGCGCAGCGGCCGCACGAGCGACCTGGCCACCCCGGTGGTGATGAGCAGGACCGCCACGAGCAGCGCGAGCACGGCGCCCGCGGTCACGAACGCCTGCTGCCGCTCGTCCGCGCTGAGCGCCTCGCTGCGTGCCACGATGCCCTGGGCCTGGCGCTCCTCGACCTCGCGCATGGAGTCGACGACCACGTTGGCCGCGTCGAACCACTCCTTGGCGTCGTCGCGCTTGCTCAGGTCGAGGCCGCGCAGCGGCAGCCCCTTCGTGCTCCTGATCAGCACCAGCTCGCGCAGGAACAACATGCGGTCGGCGGACCTGCCGTTGACGGTCTCGTCGAAGAAGCGGCGCTCGTCGGCGGTGGCCTCGGTCGAGTACGCCTTGCGCTCGTTCAGCTCCTTGGACTGCTCGCCGAGGAAGCGCTTGAGCTGGTCCTGGTCGAACGCGCCCTCGACGAGCACCGCGGTGACCAGCGCCTGCTGGTAGGAGACGCTCTCCTTCGCCCTGGCCAGGGCGTTCAGCATGCGGGTCTGGCGGAACAGCTCGTCGTCCACGCTGTCCTTGATCAGCTCGTTGTGGACGGAGAGCAGGTCGCCGATCACGGTCGTGTAGAGCTCGACGGCGGGGCCCGGCAGCAGGTTGGCCTCCAGCGCCTGCTTGCGCAGGGCGGTCAGGTCGTCCAGGCGGCTGAGCAGGTTCTCGAGCTGGTCGGCGCTACGGCCGCTGACCTCGGTCAGCAGTTGCCCGGCGGTGCCGCGTACCTGCCTGACGGCCAGATCCGCCTGGTCCATCTGGGCCTGCACCGTGGAGAGCATGCCCGCCGGCCGGTTGCGCGCGATGTACCAGGCGGTCGTGGCCCGCTCGGCCGCGACCTGGTGGGTGAGCGCGCCCAGCTCGGCGGAGAGCTGGGCGAACTGGTTGGTACGCGCGTAGTCACCGGCGGCGGACGTCCTGGCGAGCACCTGGATGCCGCCGAGCAGGACGGCGGCGGCCGTCGGGATCAGGATGAGGGCCACAAGGCGCGCGCGGACGCGCCAATTGCTCAGCCGCCAGTTGCCCTTACTGGCCTGCCTCTCACCCAACGCTGTAGTCACCGAACGCACCTCGCCCGAATCGGCGTATTTGAGGGGGCTGTGTCCCATGGGAAATCAGCTAAGTGCCGGCCAATTAGAACACATCCCACAGCAGTGTGGCCCACCCGAACATAACGCTACAAAAAGCGACTCGTGTGACTCAAGTGCCAAAACCTGGAGCTCCATGATTCATGATCGGAAAGCGGGAAATAACCCTTTAAAGAGTTGAATGTCCCTATGTGGGGCTTTAGTACGTTCCAATCCCATAACACCACAGGAGCATGGAGGTCTCTGGAGTGTCACGGCGTTGAGATTTCCGTTAATCGCGCCATATGTTGTGGCGGTCAAAGAAGGAGGCGAGGGTGGGGGATTCTCCCGACAGCGCGGCCATCACTGTTGAGGGCCTTTGGAAGATCTTCGGATCCAGGGCGCAGAAAGTCCTGGACAGCGAGGACAGGCATCTCGACCAGGCCGCACTGAGAGAGAAGACCGGCTGCACCGCCGCCGTCAGGGACGTGAGCTTCGAGGTGCGACCGGGCGAGGTCTTCGTGGTCATGGGCCTGTCCGGCAGCGGCAAGTCCACCCTCGTACGCTGCCTCACCCGGCTGATCGAGCCCAGCGCGGGCGAGATCAGGATCGGCGGCGAGGACATCGGCCGCGCCTCCCCCGCCCGGCTCCGCGAGATCCGCCGCCACCAGGTCAGCATGGTCTTCCAGCATTTCGGCCTGCTGCCGCACCGCAAGGTGATCGACAACGTGGCGTACGGGCTGGAGATCCAGGGCACCGCCAAGGCGGCCAGGCACGCGCGGGCGGCGGAGATCCTCTCCCTCGTCGGCCTCGACGGCTACGCCGACGCCTACCCCGACCAGCTCTCCGGCGGCATGCAGCAGCGCGTCGGCCTGGCCCGCGCGCTGGCCGTGGACCCGCAGGTGATGCTGTTCGACGAGCCGTTCAGCGCGCTCGACCCGCTGATCAGGCGCGACATGCAGGCCGAGGTGATCCGCCTGCACCGGGAAGTCGGCAAGACGATGGTGTTCATCACGCACGACCTGTCCGAGGCGCTGAAGCTGGGCGAGCGGATCGCGATCATGCGGGCGGGCTCGATCGTGCAGCTCGGCACCGCGGAGGAGCTGGTGGGCGCGCCCGCCGACGACTACGTGGCCGACTTCGTCCGCGACGTGCCCAGGAGCCACGTGCTGACGCTGCGCTGGATCTGCCGCGAGCCCGAGCCCGGCGAGCCGCTGGACGGGCCCGTCCTCCCGGCCACCACGCTCATCATGGACGCCATCGGCGCCTCGTCCGCCTCCTCCCGCCCCATCAGGGTGGTGGACGGCGACGACCTCATGGGCGTCGTGGACCGCGTTGACCTGCTGACCTTCCTGTCCGGCGCGGACGTCACGGTGAAGGCATGAGCTCCACCGTGGTCACCACGCCCTCCTCCCGGCTGAAGCTGCCGAGGTGGGCGCTCCCCGCCGGGGTGGCGGTCCTCTTCGTGGTGGCGTACCTGGTCTTCCGCGGCACGGCGACGCTGCCGCACGACAAGGAGGCGCCGCAGTTCCTGGCCGTCACCGACCTGCGCGAGTGGATCGACGACCACCGCAACGACAACCCGCTCTTCCTGTATTTCCTGAACTACATCCGGCTCTTCGTGGGCTGGCTGTACGGCCTCTTCCAGTCCGTCCTGTACGCGCTCGGCTGGCCCGGCATCACCGGCGTCATGGGCGCGCTGGCCTGGCTGGCGGGCGGCTGGCGGATCGGGCTGGCCGCGGTGGCGGGGGTGAGCGCGTTCGGCTTCCTGGGGCTCTGGCAGTCGAGCGTCGACACGCTGGCCCTGGTCGCGGTCTCGGTGCTGCTGTCGCTGGCGATCGGGATCCCGCTGGGCGTCTGGGCCGGGCTCTCGGGCCGCGTCCGGCGGGTGATCACGCCGGTGCTGGACGTCATGCAGATCATGCCGACGTTCGCGTACCTGGCGCCGCTCGCGCTGTTCTTCCACATCGGCGCCCCGGCCGGGGCCATCGCGACGATGATCTACTCGATCCCCCCGGCCATCCGGATCACCGCGCTGGCCATCTCCGAGGTCTCGCCCACGGCCGTCGAGGCGTCCGGCTCGCTGGGCGCGACGGGCCGGCAGACGCTGTTCAAGGTCTACCTGCCGCTGGCCAGGTCGACGATGGCGCTGGCGGTCAACCAGACGATCATGATGGCCCTGTCCATGGTCGTCATCGCCAACCTGATCTCCGCGCCCGGCCTGGGCGGCGACATCATCCGCGGCCTGTCGCGGGCGCAGGTCGGCATCATGCTCCCGGCGGGCGTGGCCATCGTCATCATGGCGGTGCTGCTCGACCGGACCATGATGGCGATCGCCCACCGTGAGCCGCACACGAAGCTGAGCCCGGTCGATCTCGTCGCCGCCGGAGTGCTGGCGGTGGCCGGGGTCGCGCTCATCCCCGTGCTGCCCAGGACGTGGCCGGACGGCCTCACGGTCAACTTCGTGGCCGAGGTGAACGACGCCGTCCGCTGGGCCGAGACCAGCTGGTACGGGGTGACCACGTTCATCAAGGACCTCACGACCGGCGTCCTGCTCAACCCGCTGGAGACGCTGCTCACCTCGTCCCCGTGGTGGCTGGTCGCCCTGGCTGTGCTGGCCGTGGCCTGGCGGGTGAGCGGGGTACGCGCGGCGCTGACGGCGCTCGTCTGCCTGCTGGCCATCGCGCTGCTCGGCGTCTGGGAGCACACCATGCAGACGCTGACCACGGTCGTCGTCGCGGTGTTCGTCACGCTGGTCGCCGGCCTGCTGCTCGGCGTGGCCGCGGCCCGCTCGCCGCGATATTCGGCCGTGCAGCGGCCCATACTCGACGCCGCGCAGACCATGCCGGCGTTCGTCTACCTGCTGCCGGCGCTGGCGCTGTTCGAGACCACCCGGTTCACGGCGATCTTCGCCTCCGTCATCTACGCGGTGCCGCCGGTGGTGCGGCTGGTCGAGGACGGCATCAAGGGCGTGCCCGCCACGGTCGTCGAGGCGGCCACCTCGGCGGGCTCGACCTCGGGCCAGCTCCTGTGGAAGGTGCAGCTGCCCATGGCCAGGCGGGCGATCCTGCTCGCGGCCAACCAGGGCATCGTGATGACGCTGGCCATGGTGGTCGTCGGCGGTCTGGTCGGGGCGGGGGCCCTCGGCTACGACGTGGTCGTCGGATTCTCCCAGCGACCCGACTTCGGCATGGGCTTCGTGGCCGGCATCGCGACCGTGCTGCTCGGCGTCATGCTCGACCGCATCACGCAGGGCGCCGACAGGCGCCCCTCCCCCCGAAAAAGGAAATCCACATGAAGATTCGCCTGCTCGCAGGCCTCCTCGCCCTTGGACTCGCCGCTGTCGGTTGCGGCGGGGCCAAGGTCGAGACCTCTCCCAGCTCCTCCGCCGCCCCGGCGGCCTCCGGATCGAGCGCCGCCACCGGGACCGTGAAGATCGCGATCAACCCGTGGGTGGGCTACGAGGCCAGCGCGAACGTCGTCGCGTACCTGCTGAAGAACGAGCTCCACTACAACGTCGAGCTGCCCGAGATCAAGGAGCAGCTCGCCTGGGAGGGCTTCGAGACCGGCGACGTCGACGTCATCATCGAGAACTGGGGCCACCCGGACCTGAAGAAGAAGTTCATCGAGGAGAAGAAGGTCGCGGCCGAGGCCGGCTCCACCGGCAACAAGGGCATCATCGGCTGGTACGTACCGAAGTGGATGGCCGACAAGTACCCGGACATCACCGACTACAAGAACCTCAACAAGTACGCCTCCCTGTTCAAGACCTCGGAGTCCAGCGGCAAGGGCCAGCTCCTCGACGGTGACCCCAGCTACGTCACCAACGACGAGGCCCTGGTCAAGAACCTGAAGCTGAACTACAAGGTCGTCACCGGCGGCAGCGAGGCGGCCCTGCTCAAGTCCGCCACGCAGGCGCAGGAGCAGCAGAAGGCGCTGCTGTTCTACTTCTGGACGCCGCACTGGCTCTTCGACAAGGTGGACCTGGTCCGCGTGAACCTTCCGGCCTGGACCGACGGCTGCGACGCCGACCCCAAGAAGGTCGCCTGCGACTACCCGGAGATGGACCTCGACAAGATCGTCAGCAAGAAGTTCGCGGACACCGGCGGCAAGGCGTACGAGCTGGTCAAGAACTTCAGCTGGACCAACGAGGACCAGAACGCGGTCGCCAACGACATGACCAACAACGGCCTGACCGGCGAGCAGGCCGCCAAGAAGTGGATCGAGGCCAACACCGCCAAGTGGCAGGCCTGGATCCCCAAGTGACGCCCTCTTGACCGCGGCCCCGGGCGGGGCCGCGGTCACCGGGAGACCCTCATGTTGCGAACGAACAAGCTCGTCGGGCCGCTGGTCGCGGCCCTGCTGCTGACGACCGCCTGCTCCGGCGAGGAGCCCGGCTCCGCCAAGGTGTCGAAGGGCGTCGTCAACATCGACATCCACGGCTGGGTCGGGTACGAGGCCCAGGCCGCCGTGCTGGCGTACCTGCTCGAACACGAGCTGGGTTACTCGGTGCACAAGCGGCCCATGAAGGAGAGCGATTCCTGGGAGGATTTCGAGGACGGCAAGGTCGATGTGATCGTCGAGAACTGGGGTCACAACGACCTGAAAAAGAAGTTCATCGAGCAGAAGAGGGTCGCTCTGTCGGCCGGGCTCACGGGGAACCAGGGCATCATCGGGTGGTACGTCCCCGAGTGGATGGTGAAGAAATACCCCGACATTACGGACTACCGAAACCTCAATAAGTACGCGCACCTTTTCCGGACCGACAAAACCGGAAATGCCGGACAGGTTCTGGACGGAGATCCGACGTTCGTGACGAATGACGAGGTGCTCATCAAGAACCTCGGGCTCAATTACAAGGTCGTCTACTCGGGCAGCGAGGCGGCGCTGATCAAAGCGGCCGAGTTCGCCACCAAGAACCGGACACCGCTGCTGCTGTATTTCTACGAGCCGCAATGGCTGTTCACCAAGGTCAAACTGGTCAAGGTGGCGCTGCCGCCCTACGCCCTCGGCTGCGACGACGACGCCAAGCGGGTCGCGTGCGACTACCCGCCGTACCTGCTGGACAAGATCGTCAGCAAGAAGTTCGCGCAGACCGGCGGCAAGGCGTACGAGCTGGTCCGCAACTTCACCTGGACCAACGACGACCAGAACTCCGTGGCCAGCGACATGATCAACGAGAAGATGACCGCCGAGCAGGCCGCCGAGCGGTGGGTGCGGGACAACAAGATCGTGTGGAAGGACTGGATCCCGCGCTGAGGCCCGGCGATCGAGGTGGCATGGGTGACAGTTGTTTCAGCCTAAACTGAACCCATGGCTCCTTCCGACGACCGCGAGCGGACGCTCGAGTGGGTCGAGCGCGTGGCGACCTTCTGCGGCGACGCCTGGGGCCTGGCGCCCATCACCGGGCGCGTGCTGGGCTGGCTGCTGATCTGCACCCCCGCCGAGCAGTCCGCCGGCGAGATCGCCGACGCGATCGGGGCCAGCCGGGCGTCCATGACGTCCAACCTGCGCCTGCTGACCTCCATCGGCCTCGTCCGGCGGCGCACCCGGCCGAGCGAGCGCACCACGTACTACCGCATCGAGGACGACGCCTTCGAGAAGGTCGTGCGGCAGCGGCTGGCCTCGTTCGCCGCGTTCGGGGAGATCGCGGAGGAGGGGCTGGAGCTGGGCGGGGAGGACGAGGAGCGGATCCGGCGCATCCGCTCGGCCCAGCGCTCCATCGCCCTCCTCACCGACCGGGTGACGTGACGCCCTACCGGTCGAGCCGCTGGTAAAGGCGTACCGACAGGACGAAGAAGATGGCGGTGATCACCACCGGCCAGATCACCGCCATCAGGACGGCGTGCTGGGCCACCCAGGAGTCGCCGCCCCAGCCGGGGTTCCCGAAGAGCTCCCTGGCCGCCGCCACCGTGGACGACAGCGGGTTCCACTCCGAGATCGCGCCCAGCCAGCCCGGCATCGTGTCAGGGGCGACGAAGGCGTTCGACAGGAAGCCGACCGGGAACTCCAGCACCTGGATCGCCACCACGCCGCCCGGATCCCTGAGCAGCAGCCCCAGGTACATGCCGACCCAGAGCAGCGAGAAGCGCAGCAGGAGCAGCAGGCCCACGGCGGCCAGCGCGCCCGGGAACGAGGACGGCCGCCAGCCCACCGCCAGGCCGCAGACCAGCAGTCCGCCCAGGATCAGGACCGAGTTGAGCAGGTCGGCCACGGCCCGGCCGATCAGCACGGCCGAAGGCGCCATGGGCATCGAGCGGAAGCGGTCGGTGACCCCCTTGGAGACGTCGGTGGCGACGGCCATCATGGTGGCGCTGAGACCGAAGAGCATCGTCATGCCGTACATGCCGGGCATGAGGAAGGCGAAGTAGTCGGCCCCCGAGGGCACCTTGACCGCGCCGCCGAACAGATAGCCGAAGGCCAGCGTGATCACCACGGGGAAGAGGATCCCGAACACCACCGTCATCGGCTGGTTCGCCCAGTGGATCAGGTCGCGGCGGGCGACGGTCCAGCCGTCTGCCAGAGCCCATCTCATACGGCGCCCCCTCGGCGGTCGGTGAGGTTCAGGAAGACTTCGTCGAGCGTGGGGCGGCGCACCGCCACGTCCTCGGCCTCGATCCCGGCGGCCGCCAGGCCCGCGAGCGCCTCCGTGAGCGCCCGCACCCGGTCGCCCACCGGCGCGCTCACGTGCCTGGTGTCCCGATCGACCTCGGCCGGCCCCGAGGCCGCACCGCGGACGATCCCGGCGGCCTCGTCGAGCCGCGCCGGGTCGTGGATCACCACGTCGAGCCGGTCGCCGCCGAGCTTGGACTTGAGCTCGTCCGGCGTGCCCTCGGCCACCACCCGGCCGGCGTCGATCACCGCGATCCGGTCCGCGAGCTGGTCGGCCTCCTCCAGGTACTGCGTGGTCAGCAGCACGGTGGTGCCGCCGGCGACGAGGTCGCGCACCGCGCGCCAGATCTCCGTGCGGCTGCGCGGGTCCAGCCCCGTCGTCGGCTCGTCGAGGAACAGCACGGGCGGCGCCAGGATCAGGCTGGCCGCGAGGTCGAGCCTGCGCCGCATGCCGCCCGAATACTCCTTGGCCGGCCCCTTGTGGTCCAGCCCGAACCGCTCCAGCAGCTCGTCCGCCCTGGCCCGGGCCCGCGACGGGCCGAGGTGGTGGAGGCGGCCGAACAGCTCCAGGTTCTGCCGCCCGGTCAGGATCTCGTCCACGGCGGCGTGCTGGCCGACGAGGCCGATGCTGCGGCGTACCTGCCGGGGCTGGGTCGCCACATCGAACCCCGCCACCTCCGCGCGGCCGCCCGAGGCGCGCAGGAGGGTGGTGAGGATGCGGACGGTCGTGGTCTTGCCCGCGCCGTTGGGGCCGAGCAGGCCGTAGACCGTGCCCCGGCCCACGTCGAGGTCGATCCCGTCGAGCGCCGCCTTCTCGCCGTACTTCTTGCGCAGGTCCTGCGCGAGCACCGCCGGCATGCGTGTCCCCTCCCTTGATTCCGTACGCTGTACCGTACAGCATACGGTTCGAGACAGCAACCGTACGGTGTACCGTACGGATGTGACCGTTGAGTACCCGGGAAAGGGCGACCCCGCGCGCAGCCTGGCGCTGCTCTGGCGCACCAGCGAGCGCGTCAGCCGCAAGGGCAAGCCCGAGCTGAGCGTCGACCGCATCGTGCGCGCGGCCATCGAGGTGGCCGATGCCGAGGGGCTGGCGGCGCTGTCCATGCGCCGTGTGGCCGAGCGGCTGGGTGTCGGGACGATGTCGCTCTACACGTACGTGCCGGGCAAACCCGAGCTGTTCGACGTCATGCTCGACACCGTCTACGGCGAGACGGCCAAGCCGCAGGACGTGCCCGGGGGCTGGCGGGGCCGGCTGGAGCAGATCGCCAGGGAGAACTGGGCCCTCTACCTGCGCCATCCGTGGCTGCTGCAGGTGGCGTCGAGCCGCCCGGTGCTCGGGCCCAACGTCACCGCCAAGTACGACTACGACCTGCGCGCCGTGGACGGCATCGGGCTGACGGACCTGGAGATGGACTCGGTGATCACGCTGGTCGCCGGGTTCGTGCACGGGGCGGCGCGCGGCGCGGTCGAGGCGGCGCAGGCCGAGAGCCTGACGGGAATGACCGACGAGCAGTGGTGGGCCGCGCACGCGCCCTTCCTCAGCCGGATCGCCGACGCCGCCCGCTACCCCACGGCCGCGCGCGTCGGCCAGGCGGCGGGCGAGGCGCTCAACGCCGCCTACAGCCCGGGGCACGCCTTCGAGTTCGGCCTGCAGCGCGTCCTCGACGGCGTCGAGGCCCTGATAAACCGCCGATCAGCCTGATAGGGCCTTTTCGTAGGCCATCAGGGTGTCCACGAACATCCGCCGCTGCTCCGGCGTGAGCGGCTCCAGGGCCTCGCGCCAGGCCTTGGCGCCGTAGCCGAGCCACTCGTTGATCGACTCCTGGTGCCGGTCCGCGATGCTCACGATCGTACGGCGCCGGTCCGCGTCGTCCTCGCGCCGGTCCAGCACGCCCTTCCTGCTCAGGTCCCCCACCATCAGGCTGACCGTCGCGGGCGCCACCTCCAGCCGGGCCGCCAGCTCGTTCACCGTCGTCGGCCCGTCGAACAGCAGGTAGGCCAGCAGCGACAGGTGCCGGGGCGCCAGGGACAACGACTGCAGCTCAGGGGGCACCCCCAGCCGCTTGGCCCGCCCGACCATCCGCGGCATCAGCAGCAGCAGCGTCCTGATCCCGTCGTCCACGCTCAAGCCGTCTGTTGACATGTCGAACACCTTGATGTCTAAATTAGCTTTGCTTGCAAAGCAAATACGAAGCCTCGTCCAAGGATATGACGTGACCGATTTCAATCAGCAGGTGATCGAGGAGTTCCGGGCGAACGGCGGCAAGGTGGGCGGCATGTTCGAGGGCGCGCCTCTCGTGCTGCTCACCACCACGGGCGCCAAGACGGGCCGGCGGCGCACCAACCCTGCCGTCTACCTGCGGGACGGCGAGCGGGTCCTGGTGTTCGCCTCCAACGCGGGCGGCGCCGCCCACCCGGCCTGGTACCACAACGTGCTCGCCAACCCGCGGGTCATCGTCGAGCTGGGAGAGGACCGGTTCGCGGCCCGGGCAGTGCCGCTCGAAGGCGAGGAGCGCGACCGCCTGTACGCCCGCCAGGCCGCGATCAACCCGGCCTTCGCCACGTACCAGCAGAACACCGAGCGCGTCATCCCGGTCATCGCGCTGTACCCCGAGCGCGAGCGGCTGGAGGCGTTCGGGGACGAGCTGGCCAGGATCCACGACTACCTCAGGGGCGAGCTGGCCAAGGTCCGCCAAGGGGCGCCCGCCGGCGACCTGCGGGCGCACTGCCTGGCCTTCTGCGACGCGATGACGTTCCACCACAACGGCGAGGACCGGGTGGCGTTCCCGCACCTGGAAAAGCTCTTCCCCGAGCTGAAGGAGCCCCTCGACCGGCTGCGCGCCGAGCACGCGGTGATCGCCGGGCTGGTCGCCGAGCTGCGGGAGGCCCCCGGGCCGGCGACGCTGGAACGCATCGCCGGCGAGATGGAGGCCCACTTCGCCTACGAGGAGGAGCAACTGGTGCCGGTGCTCAACTCGCTGGAGAGCGTCCCCTGGGGTTAGCGCACGGGTGCGGCACGCAGCCGCACGACGTGCTCCACCAGCGAGATCAGCGTCGCCTTGACCGACTCGCGGTTGCGGGCGTCGGTACGCACGATCGGCACGTGCGGCGACAGCGCGAGCGCCTCCCTGACCTCCTGTTCGGCGTGCGGGAACTGCCCGTCCCAGCCGTTGACGCCGATCACGAACGGCAGCTTCGCCTCTTCGAAGTAGTCGATGGCGGGGAAGCTGTCGGCCAGCCGGCGGGTGTCGAGCAGCACGACCGCGCCGATGGCGCCGCGGACGAGGTCGTCCCACATGAACCAGAACCGGTGCTGCCCGGGCGTGCCGAACAGGTAGAGGATCAGGTCGCGGTCGAGCGAGAGGCGGCCGAAGTCCATGGCCACCGTCGTGGTCTGCTTGTTGGGGGTGAGACCGAGGTCGTCGATGCCCGCGGACGCGTCCGTCATCACCGCTTCTGTGGTGAGCGGGAGGATCTCGGACACCGCCCCCACGAACGTCGTCTTACCGACGCCGAACCCACCGGCGACGACGATCTTCGTCGACGTCAGCCCGGGGCTAGAGCCTGCGTAGTCCACTGAGCACCCTTTCGAGCATGTTGAGGTCAGGCTGTCCCTGGCTGAGGCGTGGCTGGTGCAGGCGGACGAGTCCTTCGTCGGACATGTCCGCCACGAGCACCCTGGCCACGCCCAGCGGGACGCGGAGCAGGGCCGAGATCTCGGCGACCGACCGGAACGACCTGCACAACTGCATGATGGCCTCCTGCTCGGGGGTGAGCATGGCCATCTCGTCGTCCGGGATCGACATCGACGAGATCAACGTCTCCATCGCGAGGTGATAGCGCGGCTCGGATCGGCCGCCCGTCACCGCGTAAGGACGGAACAGGGGCTCTTCGTCCCCAGCTCCGTCAACGCCGTACACGGCCCTCTCCCATCAGTTCCATCACATCACCGGGTCCTGGCGGCCTGGAGTTCAGCCCGCAGGGCCGGCGTGAGCGCCTGCCCGGCCCTGTCCACCAACAGCGTCATCTGGTACGCCACCAGGCCCATGTCACAGTCCGGGCCCGCGAGCACCGTCAGCACGGAGCCGTCGCTGATGGCCATGACGATGAGCAGGCCGCGCTGCATCTCGACGACGGTCTGCGTCACAGAGCCGCCCTCGAACACCCTGGACGCTCCCACGGTCAGGCTCAGCAGGCCCGCGGAGACCGCGGCGAGCTGGTCGGCCCGGTCCGGCGGAAAGCCTTCGGAGGCGGCCAGGCACAGGCCATCGGCCGATACGACGACGGCATGCGCGACTCCGGGCGTGTTACGCACGAAGTCGGTGATCAGCCAGTCGAACCTGTTCGCCTCGTGGCTAAGGGTTGTCACGCATCCTCCCCGGCGGGACGCTCACTCACTCTGTTCCTCCTGTCCACGTACTTCCTGGCGGCCCCGTCGCACACCCTGCTGGTAGCTGGCCATCCGGCTGCGCATCCGATCCGCCGAAACGGGCGGCATCGGAGCCGGCCGCTGCGGCTGCTGCGGCTGCGCCTGCTGGTTCGCCGTACCGGGAACCAGATTGGCCTTGGGGGTGCGCTTCGGGAGCCCGGCGGCGGTCATGCCGCCGAGGCTGGGCTCGGCGGCAGCGGCCGCCGCGCGCCAACCGGCGTCGGCCGCCGTTCGCCACGCTTCCTCCCCAGAGGGTACGGCTTGCGAGGGCTTGTCCTCACCATCTCCGGTCACCTGCGGCGCCGCCTCCTCCGGCGGCCTGCGGAACCAGGCGGACTCCACCGCCGCGAAGATCGGCAGGAACTCCTCCTGCTCCGGCTCCATCGGCGACACCTCGACCGAGGGCGTCGGGTCGGGCCGGCGCACGTCGTTCGTGGCGTACGACTGGGGCGGCGGAGGCGTCTGGAACGCGCCATTTCCGGATGGGTAGGAGCCCGTGCTGGGGAGCGACGGGTAGACGTTGGAGTCGAACGAGGATGGCTGCCTGCGGTAGGAGCCGCCGTCGGTGTCGGCGGTGAATCCGTTCACGCCCGCCCTGCCGGGGTCCGAATGGTACGGCCCGCTGTCGAACGAGCGCGGTCCCGGCGGCGTGCTCTCGGAAGTCTGGAAACCGTGCCTGGGAGCGGGTCCGTTGGGACGCCGGCCACCGTCGAAGGAGTCGAAGCTGCCGAACGACTTGAACGTCCCGTTCTGCAGGGGCGGGCCGGCCGGGGTGGGCACCGTGCCGCCGCCGAACGCGGGCCGCTGCGGCAGCGGCTGCTGCTGCGTGCCGTCGACGATCAGCGTGGGCGGGAGCAGCACCATCGCGATCAGGCCGGCGCCCTCGCCCCGCCTGAGCTGGACCCGGATGCCGTGACGCAGCGCCAGGCGGCCGACCACGAACAGGCCCATGCGCCGGGAGACCGACACGTCCACGACGGGCGGCTCGGCCAGGCGGCGGTTGGCCTCGGCCAGCTCCTCCTCGGTCATGCTGATGCCGGTGTCGCTCACCGACAGCAGCGCGCCGCCGCCCTCGATGAGGCTGCTGGTGACGACGACCTGGGTGTTGCTCGGGGAGAACTGGATGGCGTTCTCGACCAGCTCGGCGACCAGGTGGACCAGGTCGTTCGCGGCGCTGCCGAGCACCGAGGTGGCCCGGTGCACCTTGACCTGGACGCGCTCGTAGCCCTCGACCTCCGACAGCGCGGCGCGTACGACGTCGACCAGCTTGGCCGGCTGGCTACGCCGGCGGGTGGCCTCGTGGCCGGCCAGGACGAGGAGGTTCTCGGAGTTGCGGCGCATGCGGGTGGCCAGGTGGTCGAGCTTGAACAGGTCGGCCAGCCTGGTGCCGTCCTGCTCGCCCTTCTCCAGGCCGTCGATCAGCGAGATCTGCCGCTCGACCAGCGTCTGGGTGCGGCGCGAGAGGTTGACGAACATCGAGCTGATGTTGCTGCGCAGATCGGCCTCCTCGCCCGCCAGCCGCACCGCCTGCTGGTGCACCTGGTCGAAGGCCCTGGCGACCTCGCCGATCTCGTCGTTTCCGTCGACCTCGATCGGCCGTACCTCGCCGACGGACGCGTCACCGCTGGCCCGCAGCCGGTGCACCACGTCGGGGAGCCGGAAGCCGGCCACCTCCAGCGCCTCGGTACGCAACCGGCGCAGCGGGGTGACCATGGAGCGGGCGATCGCCACGGTGAGCAGCAGGACCAGCAGCAGCAGCGCCAGGATCAGGATCCCCGCGACGATCGCGTTGCGGATCTCGGACTCGCGCAGCTCCTTGCTGCGCAGGCTCACCTGGCCGGCCAGCTCCTCCTCGATGCCGTGCAGCACGTCGACGGCCACGGAGTTCTCGTTGAACCACTGCTCGCGGCTGCCGTTGGCGGAGATCAGGTTGTCGCTGATCCGCACGCCCGGCGCCCGGCCGCTGGCCAGCGTGACCGCGCGCGCCTTGGTGAGCTGGACGTTGACGTACTCGGGCTGCGAGGTGAGCGCCTTGGACAGCTGGAGCCCGACCTCGACGCCGGCCTCCGCGCCGACCTGGGAGATGTCGCTCTGCTCGCGGGCGTTGGAGGCGATGAACTGCTCGACCTCCTTGGCGTCCACGCGCGCGCTGTCGTAGGAGGCCTGGAGCAGCTGGACGCGCTGCCGGGAGACCTCCTCCTTGGCCGCGGCGAGCGCGCTCAGCGCGCGGAACTGGCCGATGATCTGCGGGTCCTCGGACAGCAGGCTCAGCTCGTCGTGCAGCTTGAGCAGGGTGTCGGTGAGGAAGTCGTACCGGATGGTCTCGGTCTGGCCCTCGGCGCGGATCCTCGGCAGCCGGCCCAGGTCGTACTTCACCTGCTGGGCGGCCTTCACGATGCGGGGGCCGTACGAGTCGTCGATCGTGTCGAGGTCGGCGTTCACGGTCTTGACGAGCGTGTCCACCGCGGCCTTGCGCTGCGCGAGCGGCTGGGCGAGCTTCTTGCGCATGGCACGGTTGGCGCCGATCCAGCCGCCCGTGTCACGCTCCAGCCCGATCGCCTGCAGCAGGTCGCGGATATGGGCCGCCTGCTCCGCCCCGGTCGCCGTGCGGTCGTAGTCGCCGATGCTCTGCACCGATCCGACGACTCGCGCTCCCCCGAGCACGACGCCGGCCATGGTGGGCACCAGGATCAGGGCGGTGAGCCGCCACCGTACGCGCCAGTTTCTCAGGCCCAGGCGTGGCAGTGGCCGCTTTACGCGGTCCCGCTTCACGGCTGGGCCGCTGTCGGAGTTCCCCGTCACTGCTTCCGCTACCCCTCAATCGTCCCGTCCCCGACGGGCCTTCAAGCCGTCCACAAGGTATCCGCAGGTTCTGACTTACCGGGCATTTCGGACACAATCGTTACACATGTGACCGGTAGTCGTGTGCTGTTGGTTATCGCAGTGCGGCCAGGACTTGATCGCGGACTTGTGCCCTCTGCGCGGCATCGCTGAGGGGGCGACCGGCGCGATCCACGACATAGAAGACGTCCACCGCCTCCGCGCCGAGAGTCTCCACGCGAGCGGCCCTCACGTCAAGACCACACTCGCCGAACGCCCGCCCGATACGCCACAGAAGCCCCGGCCTGTCATGGGCCCTGACTTCCACCACGGTGGCGGTCGCGGAGGCGTCGTCGACCAGTGTCACCCGAGGTGGAGCCACAGGTACCCGGGGCGGCCGCATGGCCCTCGCACGGCGGGCCAGCCGCTGCTCGATGTCAAGACGGCCAGCAAGGACGAGACGGAGATCGGACTCCAGCGTCGCGGGGTCGGGCGGGGAGCCGTACTCGGGGATGACGGAGAACTCGATCACCGCGGTGGAGCCCGCGGAGGCGGACGAGGCGGAGCGCACGATGAGCCGGTGCGCGGACAGCACGCCGGCGGCGCTCCAGAGCAGTCCCACCCGGTCGGGGGCGACGACCGTGACGGCTCCGCCGTTGACGCGGACGGCACCGCCGCCGTGCCGGGCGAGCGCGGTCTGGTCGGCCGACAGGGTCGGCGGCTTGGGCGGCGGCGAGCCGGCCAGCACGGACCTGACCCGGCGCACGAGGTCGGCGACGAGCCCGGCCTTCCAGCTGTTCCAGGCGGCCGGCCCGGTCGCGTTGCCGTCGGCGACCGCGAGCGCGGCCAGCAGGTCGAGGACCTCACGGGTGCCGACGGTGGCGGCGACCTTCTCGATCGTGACGGGGTCGTCGAGGTCCCTGCGGGTGGCGGTCTCGGGCAGCAGCAGGTGGTGGCGTACGACGGTGGCGAGGGTGTCGACGTCCTGCGCGGGCAGGCCGATGCGGGTGGCGATGTCGCGGACCACGACCTCGCCGGTCGCCGAGTGGTCCCCCGGCCAGCCCTTGCCGACGTCGTGCAGGAGCGCGCCGATCAGCAGGAGGTCGGGACGGGAGACCTCGCGCGTGTGGCTGGCGGCGTTCGCGGCGGCCTCGATCAGGTGACGGTCGACCGTGAAGCGGTGGATCGGGTTGCGCTGGGGACGGTGGCGTACGCGTTCCCAGTCAGGAAGCAACTTGACAAGGATGCCCGCCTGGTCGAGCTCCTCCCACACGGGCACGGCGGCGCGGCCCGCGCCGAGGATCGACACCAGCGAGTCGCGTGCCTCCTCCGGCCACGGCACCGGCATGGGAGGCGACTGAGCTGCGAGCACGGACACCGTCGCGGGAGCGAGCGGCAGCCCGGAGTCGGCCGCCGCGGCGGCGGCGCGCAGCACCAGCACAGGGTCCTTGCGCGGGTCGATCCCCCTGGCGAGCACCACCTCGCCGCCGTGCTCGACCACGCCGTCCGCCAGCGGGCGGCGGCCTCGGGGAGCGGGGCCTGACACGAGCCTGTCAACGGTGCGCCAGGTGCCGTCGAAGGCGTGGGAGATGGTACGGCCCGCCTCGGCGAGCCTGCGCATGAGCGCCTCGGCGTCGAGCAGGCCGAGCACCCCCGCCACGGCGTCCTGCTCCTGCAGCACCAGCCGGTCGGTGCCGCGGGCGGTGACGACGTGCAGCGCGTGCCGCACGTCGAGGATGAACTCGTACGCCTCGCGCGCCCTGGGGCCGGGCGCCGAGGCGACCCAGGCGGCCGCCACCGCCTGCATGGCCTGGACGTCGCGGAGGCCGCCGCGCCCGTCCTTGAGGTCGGGTTCGAGCAGGAAGGCCAGCTCGCCGCTCACCTGCGCCCGCTTGTCGGCCGCGTCACGCAGCTCGCCGAGGCGGCGCCGGGAGTCGGCCCGCCACTCGGCCAGCACCGCTTCCCTGGCCTTCTTGGTCAGCTCGGCGTCGCCGGCCACGTGCCGGGCCTGGATGAGGCCGAGCACGGCCTTCAGGTCTTTCCTGGCGACGGTCACCGCTTCCTCGACCGTCCGCACGGAGTGGTCGAGGTTGACCGCGGAGTCCCAGACCGGATACCAGATCCGGTCGGCGATCCTGGCCACGTCGGCCCGGCCGTTGTGCAGCAGGACCAGGTCGAGGTCGCTGCCTGGTGCCAGTTCGCCCCTCCCGAGGCTCCCGACGGCGACCAGTGAGACGTGGTCGCCGTCGCTCGCCGTGCGGAAGAGATCCTTGAGCCAGCGGTCGGTGTCCGCGGTCCGCTCCTTGCGGGCCGCGGCGTACGAACGGGCCTCTCCCCTCAATGCTGTGCCCCCTTGCCGAGCCCTTTGCTGGGCTCAGCCCGGACGCCGTCGTCCGGGCGTCGCCGTGGATCCGTCGTTTCGGCCGAGCCCCGCCGGGTCACAGGGCCTCAGGACCCCGCTCTCCCGTGCGAACACGGACGACGGTGTCCACCGGGACGGACCAGACCTTGCCGTCGCCGATCTTGCCGGTGTGCGCCGCCTTGACGATGACGTCGATCACGTCCTCGGTGTCATCCTCTTCGGCGAGGACCTCCAGGCGGACCTTCGGCACCAGGTCGACCTGGTACTCGGCGCCGCGGTAGACCTCGGTGTGGCCGCGCTGGCGGCCGTAGCCGCTCGCCTCGCTGACCGTCATTCCCTTGATGCCGAACTGCTCCAGTGCGGCCTTCACGTCATCGAGCTTGAAGGGCTTGATGATCGCGGTGATGAGCCTCATGCGTCCACCTTCTTAGCTGCCGGGGCGGTGGGCCCGTTGGGGGAGGTCACGCCGGAGGCGTAGACCGTGCCGAGGTCGTACCCCGTCTCGGCGTGCGCGGTGACGTCGATGCCGGTGCGCTCGTCGTCGACGGCGATCCGGAAGCCCATCGTCTTGTCGATGATCTTCCCGAGAACCCAGGTGATGACGAAGGAGTAGCCGCCGACCGCGACCGGGCCGAGCACCTGCAGGCCCAGCTGGCCGAATCCGCCGCCGTAGAACAGGCCCTTGCTCTGCTGGTCGAGGAAGGGGTACGCGGCCAGGAAGCCGAGCGAGACGGCGCCGATGACGCCACCCACCAGGTGCACGCCGACCACGTCGAGGGAGTCGTCGAAGCCGAGCTTGTACTTCAGGCCGACGGCGTAGGCGCAGAGGACACCGGCGAGCAGGCCGATGAGCATCGCGGCCCACGGGTCCACGAAACCACAGGCGGGAGTGATGGCGACCAGGCCGGCGACCGCGCCGGAGGCGACGCCGAGGCTGGTGGCGTGCCCGTCGCGCATCTTCTCCACGACGAGCCAGGCGCCCGCGGCGACCGCGGTGGCGATCTGGGTGTTCATGAACGCCAGGCCGGCCGTGCCGTCGACGGCCAGCTCGGAGCCGGCGTTGAAGCCGAACCAGCCGAACCACAGCAGGCCCGCGCCGAGCAGCACGAACGGGAGGTTGTGCGGCCGCATCGGCTCCTTGCGCCAGCCGGTGCGCTTGCCGAGCACGAGACACAGGGCAAGGCCCGCGGCACCGGCGTTGATGTGGACGACCGTGCCGCCCGCGAAGTCCTCGATGCCCATCGTGTTGAGCCAGCCGGTGCCCCACACCCAGTGGGCGATCGGGAAGTAGACGATCGTCGCCCAGAGGATGGAGAAGAGGATCCACGCCCCGAACTTCGCCCGGTCCGCGATCGCGCCGCTGATCAGCGCGACGGTGATGATGGCGAAGGTCAGCTGGAAGGCGGAGAAGACCAGGCTCGGCATGCCGGTGCCGTCGTCCTTGGTGGCCGTGTCCACCAGGCTCTGCAGGCCGAGTGCGTCGAAGCCGCCGACCACGTTGTTGATCGCCGAGCTCGGGTTGTCGGTGAACGCCAGCGAGTGTCCGAACAGCACCCAGGCGATGGTGACCGTGATGATGGCGCCGAACGACATCATCATCATGTTCAGGACACTCTTGGCCCTGGTCATGCCCCCGTAGAAGAAAGCGAGACCCGGAGTCATCAGCAACACCAGCGCGGTGGCCGCGAGCATCCAGGCTGTGGTGCCGCTATCGATCTTCACGACGCGACCCTCCTTACATGTGACGTGTGGCCACAGCGTGTTCGTCCGGGGTTTCATGACTCGACCAGGCGTGTTTCACATTCGTGAATCTCGCCACACTGGTGTTTCGGACGCGTTTCGGTGTTCTCACTCCTCCCATTTCGGCTCAGCAATATCAGGCGTGAGATACTTAGGTTTGCCTAACCTTCGATCAAGGAATGCCGAATGCGTCTTCGCCTGGCCGTCGCCGCCATGCTCCCCGTCCTCGCCCTCGCCGCCTGCGGCACTTCCACGCCCTCGCAGGAGGCGGGACCGACCCGGACCGTCAAGCACGCCATGGGCGAGACGAAGGTGCCGATGACCCCCAAGCGGGTGGTGGTGCTCGACACGGACAAGCTCGACACGATGGTCTCGCTCGGCCTCGCGCCCGTCGGCGCGGCGCAGGCGTCCCAGAACCAGAAGTGGCCCGCCTACCTCGGCTCGGCCCTGTCTGCCACCAAGGCGGTCGGCACCACCCAGGCCCCCAGCATCGAGGCCATCATGGCGCTCAAGCCGGACCTCATCCTGGGCAGCAAGTTCCGGCAGGAGGCCTTCTACGACAAGCTCAGCAAGATCGCGCCGACCGTGTTCACCGAGAAGGTGGGCATCACCTGGAAGGACAACTTCCTGCTCGACGCCGAGGCGCTGGGCAAGAAGGACCAGGCCCAGCAGCTGCTGTCGGGTTATGAGACGCGGGCCAAGGAGGTGGGCGCGAAGTTCTCGAAGCTGAAGGTGAGCATCGTGCGGTTCATGCCCACCGAGATCCGCATGTACGGGCCCGAGTCCTTCAGCGGCATCGTGGTGGGCGACGCGGGCATCCAGCGGCCCGAGGCGCAGAAGCTGGCCGACCAGGCAGACAAGCGCTTCGGCAAGCTGAGCCAGGAGAACATCGCCCAGGCGGACGCCGACGCGATCTTCTACACCGCGTACGGGGAGGCGGCCGTCAAGTCGCAGACCACGGTGACCGGCGGGCCGCTGTGGAAGAACCTCGGCGCGGTCAAGTCGGACAACGCGCACAACGTGGACGACGAGATCTGGATGACCGGAATCGGCGTCACGGCGGCCGGCAAGATCCTGGACGACCTGGACAAGTACCTCACGCCGCTGGCGTCGTAGGCCGCGTCAGGCGTACCCGGTCGCCTTTCCTGACCCTCCCGGGCCGCACCACTCGCGCGTACACCCCAGCGCAGGGCTGCGGCCCCATGTCGAACACGGGCACCCGGTTGTGCCTGGCCACCGTGCGCAGCGCGTCGGCATCGCGCCCGAGGCTCCCGTGTTCGAGCGTCGGCACCGCGCAGCGCGGGCTGGCCACGATCACCGCCAGCACCACCTCGTCACCGATGCGCAGCTCGCGTCCCACCCAGTCGTTCTCCACGAACCCCTCCGCCTCCGTCCCGATCACCAGGTTGGGCCGGTAGCGGAGGGCCTCGACGGTGCCCCGCGGGCCGAGCGCGCCGATCCGCGCGATTGCGGAGGTCGTGATGAGGTGGATCGGGGCGAAGTCGAAGAACGTCCCGGCGGGCGAGGCGCCGCCGAGCGTGCCGACGGTGTGGGGGACCTCCGCCTCGATGCCCTCGGCCAGCACCCGTTCCGGCACCGAACGCTCGAACACGGCGCCCTCCGGAGGCACGTCGATCAGCCGCACCTCGCGTCCGAGCAGCGTCGACAGCTCCTCGTCGCCGGGGACCCCGGCTCCCTCGATCGTGAGCAGGCCGCGCCAGAGGCGGGGGTTCTTGGCGCTGGCGATCTTCCCGGTGGCGACGTCGAGCACCGCCCGCGTGCGGTCCCCGGCCAGCCCGCGCTCGGTGACCTCGCTCTCGGTCAGCTCTTCCCCCAGCATCGACTTGACGGGGTAGCGCCGCACGGCCTCCAGATACATGGGGCGATCTTACGGCTGCGCCCAGAACCGCCTCAGATGCGGCACCAGCTCATCCGCCCGATCGTCGGGGAAGAACAGCCGCCCGCCCTCGATCTCGACGATCTCCTTGACGCCGGGGATCGTGTCCCGCAGCCACCGTGCCCAGCTCACGTCGAAGAACGCGTCTCCCGTGCCCCAGACCAGGAGCGTCGGCACGGTCAGCACGGTGAGCTGCGGCTCGATGGCGATCATGTCCTTGGCGTCGATGGAGGTCAGCAGGCGCTCGAACGCACGGCCGCCATCGGGCTTGGCGAAGATCGGCCGCAGGTACGCCTCCACCAGCGCCGCCGGATCGTCGATCCGCTCGTAGCCTTCGCCGTACGCGGTCTGGGCCAGGAGCTCCGGCTGGTCCAGGACGAGCGCGGTGAGCGGGGCCAGCTCGCCCCTGGCGGCCAGGTCGACCGTCGGCTTGAACGCCTCGGGCGGGGTGTTGGTGTGGACGTCGCAGTTGGTGAGAGTGAGCGTACGCAGGCGCTCGCGGTGGCGTACGGCGAAGACCTGGGCCACGGCGCCGCCGGTGTCGTTGGCGACGAGATCCACCTCGGCGAGCCCGAGCCCTTCGCACAGCTCCTCGACGGCCTCGGCCAGCGCCGGGATGGACAGGTCGTCACGCGGGGCGCTGCCGCCGTGCAACGGCAGGTCGATGGCCACGCAGCGGCGCTCGTCGCGGAACGCGGCGATGACGTTGCGCCACAGGTACGAGCTGGTGCCGACGCCGTGCACGAACAGGCTGGCCGGCCCGTCCCCCACGTCGACGTAGCTGATGCCCTCCATGGGACCCTCCTCGGGAAGATTACAAACCGACTGTCGGTCTACGAAATTACCGACTGACGGTCGGTTTGTCTACAGTGGGTCCATGAACCTCAAGGCGGAACGCGGCGCGGCCACCCGCGACAGGGTCCTGGCGATCGCCACGCGGCTGTTCGCCGACCGGGGCTACGACGACACCTCCATCGAGGTGGTGCTGCAGGAGTCGGGGCTGAGCCGGGGGGCGCTGTACCACCACTACGCCGGCAAGGACGCCCTCTTCGAGGCGGTGCTGGAGGCCACGGAGTCGGCCATCGGCGGCAAGATCCTGGCAGCCGTCCGCGGCATCACCGACCCGGCGGCGGCTCTCCGCGCCGGCGTGCTGGCCTGGATCTCACTCGCCGGGGACCCGGTCATCCAGCGCATCGTCCTCATCGACGCGCCCGCGGTGATGGGCTGGGAACGGTGGCGGGCCATGGAGGAGCGCTACTCGTTCGGGATGCTGAAGGCGGCGCTGGGGGCCACGGGGGCGGTGCCGGCCGAGTTCCTGGACCTGCACGCGCACATGCTGCTGGCGGCCGTCAACGAGAGCGCCCTGATGGTGGCCCGCGGCGGCGACCACACCACCGCGGTGGCCGCCGTCGAAGAGTTCCTCCGCCGCATCCTCCAGCACTGAAGTCCAGCGCCTCGGCCAACGCGGGCCGTCCGCCGTCGAAGGCACCGGGCTCCACCGCACACCGACCTACCGACGCGGCGCAACAAAGCGCGGCGGCACCGCTCCGGCGCACCACGCACCAGGGTCGACGCCCGCGACGACAGTATCCCCGGCCAAGCGTCGTTACGACCGACGTGCCACACCACCACGCCCTCCCGCGCCCGCCATTCCCAGGCGCCGCGTCGGCGGGGCGTGGTACGGCGGGGGCCCGGCGCCCACCGCGGCGGGCAACCCGGGCAACCCGCGGGCCCCGGATGGGGCCGGTCAGGCGGCGGCGGTGGCCATTTTGCGGAGGCGGGCCAGGGCGTCGCGTTCGATGCGGCGGGCGCGGTCGCGGCCGATGCCGTAGCGCTCCCCCACCTCCGTGAGCGTGTGCTCGCGCCCGTCCACCAGCCCGTACCGCCACCGCAGCATCTCGCTGGTGTCGCCCTCTAGCCCCGTCAGCCACTGGTCCAGCCGCTCGCGCTCCAGGATGTCGATGGCCTGCTGCTCGGGATCGGCCCACGTCTCGTCGGCGATCATGTCGCCGAGCTCCGTCTCGTCCTCGTCGCCCACCCCGAGCTGGAGCGAGACCGGGTCGGAGGCCCAGCGCCGCAGCTCGCGTACGCGCTCGATCGGCAGGTCGAGGATCTCGGCGAGATCGTCGTCCGTGGGCTCGGCGTCGAACTCGGCCAGCATGTCGCGGCGGACCCGCATCAGCCGCGTCATCTGCTCCCCCGCGTGCGTGGGCAGGCGCACCGGGCGGGCCTGCTCGTGGATGGCACGCCCCACCGACTGCCGGATCCACCACGTCGCGTACGTGGAGAACTTGTACCCCCGCCGGTAGTCGAACTTCTCCACCGCCCTGACCAGCCCCAGGTTACCCTCCTGCACCAGGTCGATCAGGGGCATCCCCCGCCCCGAGTATTTCCGGGCCACCGCCACCACCAGGCGCAGGTTGGCCTGGATGAACTCGTCCTTCGCCCGCTGGCCGGAGATGGCCAGGCGCTCCAGCTCCTCGTCGGCCGCGTCCCCGATGCGCGGCTCCGAGCCCCCACTGTCGAGCAGCTGCTCGGCGAAGAGACCCGCCTCGATCCGCTTGGCGAGCTCAACCTCTTCCTCCGCCGTGAGCAGCGGGACCCGGCCGATTTCGGCCAGATATGTCCCCAGCAGATCGCGCTCAGCGATGTGCTGCTCCTGCGTGCGACTCCCCGTAGGCCTTGCCATCCCCTGGCACCTCGTTCCGCAGCTGCGTTCTATATCCGGCCAACGTGCGGCCAGACGCAAAGATTCCCTAAAGCAGTACGTCGCTGGGATGGTTCTGGATGTCCTCCTAAAGGAGGAGACCGCCGCGAAACACCTGGTGAACGAGGGGGACGCCGGGCCGGTAGGCAAGGTGTACATAGGAGGGGGCATCGAGCACGACGAGGTCCGCACGGGCCCCGGGCCGTAGCCAGCCTACGTCCGTACGGCGCAGCGCGCGCGCCCCGCCGTACGTCGCCGCCCTGATCGCCTCCAGCGGCGTCATCCGCATCTCGCGTACGGCCAGCGCCACGCAGAACGCCATCGACGACGTGAACGACGACCCCGGGTTGCAGTCGGTCGCCAGCGCCACGGTCGCCCCCGCGTCGATCAGCCGCCGGGCGTCCGGGTACGGCGACCGCGTCGAGAACTCCGCCCCCGGCAGCAGCGTCGCCACCGTGTCCGACGACGCCAGAGCGTCCACGTCGGCCGGCGTCAGATGGGTGCAGTGGTCGGCCGAGGCGGCGCCCAGCTCGCAGGCGATGCGCACGCCGGGCCCCTCCCCGAGCTGGTTGGCGTGCACCCGCACCCCCAGCCCCGCCTTGAGCCCGGCGCCCAGGATCTCGCGGGTCTGGTCGCCGTCGAAGGCCCCGCGCTCGCAGAACACGTCGACCCACCTGGCGTGCGGGGCGCACGCGTCGAGCATCTCCCCGGCGACCAGCCGCACGTAGGAGTCGGCGTCCATGCCGGCGGGCACGACGTGCGCCCCCAGGAACGTGGTCTCGCCGGTCAGCCCGGCGGCGATCTCCAGCGAGCGCCGCTCGTCCTCGACGGTCAGGCCGTACCCGCTCTTGATCTCGACGGTCGTGGTGCCCTGGGCCAGCATCTCGTCCACCAGCGCACGCGCGTGGGCGGCCAGCTCGGCGTCGCCGGCCTGCCGGGTGGCGGCGACCGTGGTCCTGATGCCGCCCCCGGTGTACGGCTCGCCGGACATGCGGGCCTGGAACTCGGCCGTCCGGTCACCGGCGAAGATCAGGTGGGCGTGGCTGTCCACGAAGCCGGGGATGACGGCGCGGCCCTCGACGTCCACCCGCTCGTCGGCGTCGGGGGCCTCCGCGGCGGGCCCGGCCCAGGCGACCAGGCCGTCCGCCACGACCAGCGCCGCGTCGGGGATCTCCTCGCGCTCGGGGTCGCCGGTGTACAGCGAGCCGATCCCGTCGATCAGCGTCGTGCTCATCTCACCCTCCGTATCGCCTCTGCCAGCAGGGATCCGACGTCGCCGAGCCGGTGCCGCCCGTCCGTGACGACGCGGCGGCCGCCGGAGACCACCGAGTGCACGTCCGCCGCCGTGGCCGCGAACACCACGGCCTCCGGCCCGCCCGCGCCCGCGGTCCGTACGGAGTCGAGCCGTACCGACACCAGGTCGGCCCACGCGCCGGGCACCAGCAGCCCCGCGTCGGGGAAGCCGAGGGAGGCGTGGCCGTTGACGGTCGCGGCGGCGAGCAGGTCGGCTGCGCTCCAGTTGCCGCGCTTGCCGCTGCGCAGCCGCTCGTCCAGCTCGACCCCGCGCGCCTCCTCGAACAGGTCGATCACGGCGTGGCTGTCGGAGCCGAGCGTGATCTGCGCGCCCCGGTCGGCCGCCGCCCTGGCCGGGCCGATGCCGTCGGCGAGGTCGCGTTCGGTGGTGGGGCACATGCAGATGTGCGTGCCGGACTGGGCGATCAGCTCGATGTCCACGTCGGTCAGGTGGGTGGCGTGCACGGCGGTCGAACGCGGGCCCAGGGCGCCCCGCTCGTGCAGCACCTGGACCGGCGTCGCCGCGTACATCTCCACGCAGGCGGCGTTCTCGGCCGGCTGCTCGGACACGTGCATGTGCAGGGGGCCCGCGTGCCGGTGGGAGAACTCGGCCACGACCGGCATCTGCTCCGGCGGCACCGCGCGCACGGAGTGGATGGCCGCGCCGATCTCCACGTCGGGCTGCCCCTCGTAGGCCGCCGCCAGGTCGTCGGCCCTGACCGCCCAGCGCTCGGCGTCGCCGTCGGTGAAGCGCAGCTGCGCGCCGGTGAGCGGGGCGCCGATGCCGCCGGTCAGGTAGCAGGTGTCGAGCAGCGCGATGCGCAGGCCCGCCTCGCGGGCCGCGCGGACCAGCGCATGGCCCATCTCGTTGGCGTCGTCGTACGGGCGGCCGTCCGGCCCGTGGTGCAGGTAGTGGAACTCGCCCACGCAGGTCACCCCGGCCAGCGCCATCTCGGCGTAGACGGCCCTGGCCAGCTGGAGGTAGGAGTCGGGCTCCAGAGCCGCCGCGACCTCGTACATCCGCTCGCGCCAGGTCCAGAAGTCGCCCTTGCCCTCCTGGGCGGTGCCGCGCAGCGCGCGGTGGAAGGCGTGGGAGTGGGCGTTGGCCAGGCCGGGAACGGTGATCCCCGGCAGGCGCTCGGCCGTGCCGGGCGGGCCCTGGCCGACGCTCGCGATCCGTTCGCCCTCGACCTCGATGAGCACGCTCTCCGCGACTCCGCCGGGGAGCCAGGCCTGTTCGCACCAGTAGGTCAGCGGCACAGGTCCTCCAGCACGTCCGCGAGTGCGACGACTCCCGCCTCGCAGTCTGCCCGCTCGGCGTGCTCGTCGGGGGAATGGGACACGCCGGTGGGGTTCCTGACGAACAACATCGCGCTCGGGACGCCCGCCGAGGCCAGGATCCCCGCGTCGTGACCCGCCCCCGTCGGCAGGACGGGCACGGGCGTGTCGCCTCCCGCGACCCTGGCCAGGCGGTCCCTGAGCGGCACGTCGAAGTCGACGACCGGCGTCCACGACTCCTCCCGCACCGTGGCCCCCGCCTCCTCGGTCAGCTCGGCGACGAGGGCGCGCACGGCGGCCTCGTCCGCCCCGCGGGCGTCGAGCCAGGCGGAGACCAGGCCGGGGATGGCGTTCGCGTTGCCCGGCGAGACGCGTATCTTGCCGACCGTGGCCACCACGTCGCGGCGCGCCGCGGCCGCGCGGGCGGCCAGCACCATGCGGGCGAACGGCAGCATCGGGTCGTCCCGGTCGGCCAGCCGGGTGGTGCCCGCGTGGTCGGCCCGGCCGTGGAAGTCGAAGCGCCAGCGTCCGTGCGGCCAGATCGCCGCGGCCACGCCCACCGGCCGCCCCTCGTGGACGAGCGCCTGCCCCTGCTCGACGTGGAGCTCCACGAACGTGCCGACCGTCGCGAGCGTCTCGTCGTCCCGCCCCAGCTCGTACGGCGCCCGCCCGGCCTTCGTCATGACGTCGGCCAGCGTGTCGCCGGAGTCGTCCGTGAGCGCGAGGGCCCGCTCGGGCGCCAGCACGCCCGTGAGCAGCCTCGACCCCATGCACGGCACCCCGAACCTGGCGCCCTCCTCGTCGGTGAAGCAGGCCACGCCGACCGGCTTGGACGGTGTGGTCCCGCGCTCCCTCAGGAGGTCCAGGGCGGCGAAGGCCGACACGACCCCGAGCGGACCGTCGTACGCGCCGCCCTGCCGTACGGAGTCGAGGTGGCTCCCGGTCACCACGCCGGGGCGGCCGGAAGGGTCGCCCCACCATGCCCAGAGGTTGCCGTTGCGGTCTTCGCGCAGGTCCAGCCCCCGTCTCCCGGCCTCGCCCGCGAACCACTCGCGTAGCTCCATGTCAGCGGCCGACCAGGCGTCCCTGACGTAGCCCCCGGTCGCCGGATCCCGTCCTATGTGCGCGAGTGGTTCAAGCATGGCCCCACTGTAGTGAATGGATCCATTCAGTTGACAGGCCCTCCCCTGGGACGGAGGGTCAGCTCGGTGAGGTGGGCGTCGGGGCCCGCGGTGACGGCGGCCAGCACGGCCCGCGCCACGCTCTGCGGCGTCAGGTACTTCTCGGGCTCGAACTCGCCGCCCTCGTAGCTACGCAGCTCGCGCTGCATGTCGGTGGCCGTCCGGCCCGGGTAGACGGTCGTCACCCTCAGCCGCGGCTCCTCCAGCCGCAGCGCGTCGGCGAACGCCTTCAGCGCGAACTTGCTGGCCGCGTAGGCGCCCCACTCGGGGTTGGCCCGCTGCCCCGAACCCGAGTTGACGCAGACCACGTGTCCCCCGGCCCCGCGCAGGGCGGGCAGCAGCAGCCGGGTCAGCTCGGCGACCGCGACGACGTTCACCTCCAGCGTCTCGCGCCACGCGGCGGCGGTCAGGTCGGCGATCCGGCCCATCCGGTTGATCCCGGCGGAGTGCACGAGCACGTCGAGCCGTTCGATCCCGGCGACGTCCGCCTCCGTGACCGCCGTCAGCTCCGCCGGCCAGACCCGCGCGTCGGGCAGCCCGGCCGCCACGGCGGCCAGCGACTCCTCGTCGCGGCCGTTGAGTATCACGTGGTGCGTGGGGCCCAGCGCCTCGGCCACGGCCGCGCCGATCCCGCGCGAAGCGCCTGTGACCAGCGCAGTCGGTCGTTCGTTCATGGAGATCAGTTTATTGATGTTGACGGATGCTCAAATTTGAATACAAACTTGTACCCATGTCTGCTTCGACGCGCATCCTCATCCTCGGCGCTCTGCTCGACGGCCCCATGAACGGCTACGGGGTCCGGCGGCGGCTGGAGGTGATGGGCGCCGACCAATGGGCGAACGTCGCCTTCGGGTCGATCTACCACGGGCTGAGCAAGATGGCCGACGAAGGACTCCTGGCCGTCGTCGAGGCGGGCAAGGGCGGCAAGGTCGTCTACGAGCTGACCGCGCACGGCCGCGAAGAGTTCCACCGGATGCTGCTGACCGCCTGGCACGAGATCAAGCCCATCGTCGACCCGTTCCAGGTGGCGCTGACGTTCATGGATCGGCTGGAAAAGCAGGAGATTCTGCAGGCGCTGTATGCGAGGATGCAGCAGCTCAGAATGAGCGTCGAGATCCTTGGACATGCCGTCGGCGCCAAGCAGCGCTACGGCGCTCCCCAGCACATCGACGAGAACCTCCGCCTCAACAGAGCCATGGTCCAGGCCCAGCTCGACTGGGTCGAGATGGCCATCGAACGGGTTGAGGCCGACGAATTGCCCTAAGGAGCTGAACCCCCCAATGATCATTCAGGCGCAGGGCCTGCGAAAGACGTTCACCACCAGGAGCAGGAAGGGCACGCAGACCGTCGAGGCCGTCCGCGGGGTGGACCTCGAGGTCGCGCAAGGCGAGATCTTCGGCGTGCTCGGCCCCAACGGGGCCGGCAAGACCACCACGATCAGGATGCTCTCCACGCTGATCGCCCCCGACGCGGGCACGGCCACCGTCGCGGGCCACGACCTGCTCAAGGAGCCGAGCGCCGTCCGGCGCAAGCTCGGGTACGTGAGCCAGGCCGGGGGTGTCGAGGACACCACGAGCGCCAGGGCCCAGATCATGATGGCCGCCAAGATCCACGCCATGGCCGACCCGAAGCAGGCCACCGCGGAGGTGCTGGAGCGCTTCGACCTGACCGAGATGGCCGACCGCCCCGGCCGTACCCTGTCGGGCGGGCAGAAGCGGCGCGTGGCCATCGCGATCGGGCTGGTGCACAACCCGCCGCTGCTCTTCCTCGACGAGCCCACCACCGGCCTCGACCCGCAGAACCGCGCCAACCTCTGGGACCGCATCAGGCAGCTGCGCGAGGCCGGAACGAGCGTGCTGCTCAGCACCCACTACCTCGACGAGGCCGACGCGCTGTGCGACCGCCTCATGATCGTCGACCACGGCCTGGTCGTGGCCGAGGGCACCCCCGGGGATCTCAAGCGGGAGGTCTCCGGCGACGTGATCACGCTCAGGGTGGACGACCCGGAGCGGGCCGCGGACACGCTCAAGCCGTACGCCCGCGAGACCCGCGTCGACGAGGACCTGCTGCGCGTCTACGTCGACGACGGCGAGCACACGCTGCCCGCGCTGCTGCGGGCCCTTGAGGAGCAGGGGCTGGGGCTGAGCTCGATCGCGCTCGACCGCTCCACGCTCGACGACGTCTTCCTGGCCAAGACCGGCCGTTCCCTCCGCGACACCGGAGCCGCCTCATGATCCGCCACACCGTCCTGTTCACCGGCTACGAGCTGAAGAAGTCGTTCAGCAACCCGATCTGGCCGCTGTTCGGCATCATGCAGCCGGTGCTGTACCTGCTCATGTTCGCGCCGCTGCTGAAGTCGCTGACGCCGGGCGGCTCGACGGTGGACGCGCTGCGCATGTTCACGCCGGCGTCGATGATGATGATCGCGGTCTTCGGGGCGCTGTTCTCGGGGTTCGGGCTGATCGCCGACCTGCGCAACGGCTCGCTCGAACGGTACGCCGTCAGCCCCGCCTGGCGCCCGGCCATCGTCCTCGGGCGGGTGGCCAAGGACATGGTCGTGCTGGTGTGCCAGGCGATCCTCGTGCTCGTCGTGGCCATCGCGATGGGCGTGCGCATCGGGGCCGTCGAACTGCTGCTGGTGCTGCTGCTCATGGCCGCCACCGGGCTGTTCGCCTCGGGGCTGTCCCAGGGGCTGGCGCTGACCGTACGCGACGAGAACGGCATGTCGCAGACGCTCAACCTCTTCATGCTGCCGATCATGCTGCTGGCCGGGCTGTTCATCCCGATCTCGTTCGCGCCCGGCTGGATGCAGACGCTCGCCCCGATCAACCCGCTCTACCACGCGGTCGAGGCGGGGCGGGCGCTGTTCGCCGGGCGGTTGTCGGACCCGTCGATCCCGATCGCGTTCGCGGTGTTCATCGTGCTGGCACTGCTCACCACGATCTGGTCGATGCGCTCGCTACGCAGGATCGCCGGGTAGGAACGTACCGGTCTCGTCGGTCATCCGCTCGTACTCCTCGAGCCTGGCCTGGGTGCGTAGCGGCGCCGCGTCGGCCATGGCCTCGACCAGGGCCATGGCCAGGGCGAGCGGCGCCGCGTGCGAGTCGAACACGAGCCGGTCGCCGACGGGGGCGTCCAGCACGACCTCTGCCGGAAAATCCGACTTATCCGTTATGGCCGCCACCCGCAGCCCCATCTTCTCCGCGTACTCCAGCGCCTGCACGGCCTCCGCCGGATACCTCGGCAGGACCACGGCCACCACCCACTCCGCGCCCGCCCTGCGGGCCGCGTGCAGCCCGTCGACCAGCTCCGACCCGCCGTGCGTGAGCAGCCGCACGTCGGGATGGATGCGGCGGGCGTAGTAGGCGAAGGTGGTGGCCAGCCCGCAGGAGACCCGCAGCCCCACGACGGGCAGCGGCTCGGTGGCGGCCAGCTGCTCGCCGAGCTCCTTGAGCGGGAAGGCCGGCAGCCGCTCCCTGACGATCGCGAGGTTGCGGATCTCACACTCGATGGCCCCGCGCAGCAGGCTCTCCTGCGGCTCCGCCACCGTCGCGCCGCCCAGCACGAGCGGGCGCAGAGCCTGCCGCAGCTCGGGGTATCCGGCGAATCCCAGCACCATCGCGAACCGGGTCACGGACGGCTGGCTCACCCCGGCCCGCTCGGCCAGCTCCACGCTGGACAGGAAGATCGCCTCATCGAGATGCTCGGTGAGGTAATGCGCGATCCTCCGCTGCACGGGCGACAGCCTCCGGCCATCCAGCAGCACGCTCAGCCCACCGTGATATCCGTCCGCCACGCCACCTCCAACGCTTCCCACCCCGCATTCTCATCCCACCACCCTCACGACCCCCACCAGATGGGTGGCGGAAGCGCGGTGGGTCAGGATTCGCGCATCGGGATGCGGACGCCGCGGGCGGCGGCCACGTCGGCGGCCTCCTCATAGCCCGCGTCCACGTGCCGCATGACCCCCGTCCCAGGGTCGTTGGTCAGCACGCGGTTGAGCTTCTCCCCCGCCAGCGCGGTCCCGTCGGCCACCGTCACCTGGCCGGCGTGGATGGACCGCCCGATCCCGACCCCGCCCCCGTGGTGGATGGACACCCAGGCGGCCCCCGAGGCCGTGTTGAGCATGGCGTTCAGCAGGGGCCAGTCAGCGATCGCGTCCGACCCGTCCGCCATGGCCTCCGTCTCGCGATACGGCGAGGCCACGGAGCCGCTGTCGAGGTGGTCGCGCCCGATCACGATGGGCGCCTGCAGCTCGCCCGAGGCCACCATGTCGTTGAAGCGCTCCCCCGCGACGTTCCGCTCGCCGTACCCGAGCCAGCAGATCCGCGCGGGCAGCCCCTGGAAGTGGACCTTCTCCCCGGCCTTCCTGATCCACCGGGCGAGTCCCTCGTTCTCCGGGAAGAGCTCCAGGATGGCCCGGTCGGTCGCGGCGATGTCGGCGGGGTCCCCGCTCAGGGCGGCCCACCGGAACGGGCCCTTGCCCTCGCAGAACAGCGGCCTGATGTACGCGGGCACGAACCCCGGGAAGTCGAAGGCCCGCCCGTAGCCGGCCAGCTGCGCCTCGCCCCTGATGGAGTTGCCGTAGTCGAACACCTCCGCCCCGGCGTCCTTGAACCCGACCATCGCCTCCACGTGTCGCGCCATCGAGGTCCGGGCCCGCTCGGTGAAGCCGGCCGGGTCCTTGTCCCGCTCCGAGGCCATGTCCTCGAAGGCGATCCCCAGAGGCAGGTACATCAGGGGGTCGTGCGCCGAGGTCTGGTCGGTGACGATGTCGATCTCGGCCCCGCGGGCGAGCAGGTCGGGCACGGCCTCCGCGGCGTTCGCGACGACCCCGATGGACAGGGGACGGCGCTCGTCGCGCGCCGCGTACGCCAGCCGCAGCGCCTCGTCCAGCGACGACGCCTCCACGTCGAGGTAGCGGTGCTCGATCCGCCGGGTGACCGAGCGCGGGTCGCAGTCGAGGCAGATCGCCACCCCGCCGTTCATGGTGACGGCCAAGGGCTGGGCTCCGCCCATCCCTCCGAGCCCGGCCGTCAGCGTGATCGTCCCGGCGAGCGACCCGCCGAAGCGCTTGGCCGCCACGGCCGCGAACGTCTCGTACGTCCCCTGCAGGATGCCCTGCGTGCCGATGTAGATCCACGACCCGGCGGTCATCTGCCCGTACATGGTGAGCCCGGCCGCCTCCAGCCGCCGGAACTCCTCCCAGTTGGCCCAGTCGGGCACGAGGTTGGAGTTGGCGATGAGCACCCGGGGCGCCCACTCGTGGGTGCGGAACACGCCCACCGGGCGCCCCGACTGGACCAGGAGGGTCTCGTCGCCCTCGAGCGTCGTCAGCGTCCTGACCATCGCGTCGAACGACGCCCAGTCACGCGCGGCCTTGCCCGAGCCGCCGTAGACGACCAGCTGCTCGGGGTGCTCGGCGACCTCCGGGTCCAGGTTGTTCTGGAACATGCGGAGCGCCGCCTCCTGCGGCCACCCCTTGGCGGTGATCGTCGTGCCTCGCGGCGCGCGCACGCTGCGGCTCATCGTGACCCTCCTGAATGAAAACATTCACATATGTCACCCGCAGAGTACATGGATTAGCTGACGAGGAACTGGGTGGCCGCCAGCTCCCGGTAGAGCTCGTCCTCCCCGACCAGCGAGTCGTGCGTCCCGATCGCCCGTACGCCACCCCCTTCCATGACCACGATCCGGTCCGCGTTCGTCACGGTGGACAGCCGGTGGGCGATCACCAGCACGGTCGTCTCCGTGGCCACCTCGGCGATGACCTCGCGCAGCCGCAGCTCGTTGACCGCGTCGAGCTGGGAGGTGGCCTCGTCGAGCAGCAGCAGCCGGGGCCTGCGCAGCAGCGCCCTGGCGATGGCGACGCGCTGGCGCTCGCCGCCCGACAGCAGCACGCCGCGGTGCCCGACCGGCGTCTCCAGCCCTTCGGGCAGCCTGTCCACCAGGTCGTCGAGCCTGGTGCGGGCGACGGCCCGGCGCAGCTCGTCCTCGGTGGCGTCCTGGGCGGCGAAGAGCAGGTTCTCCCGGAGGGTGCCGGCCAGCACGGGGGCGTCCTGCTCGACGTACCCGAGGGCGGCCCGCAGCTCGCCCAGCGGCCAGTCGCGGATGTCGCGCCCACCGATGGCGATGAGCCCCTTCTGGTGGTCGTAGAAGCGCTCGATCAGCGCGAACACCGTCGACTTGCCCGCGCCCGACGGCCCCACCAGCGCGGTCAGCCCGCCGGGCGGCACCTCGAAGGTGACCCCGTCGTGCACGGTCGGCCGGTCGTCGCCGTACTTGAAGACCACGTCCCGGAACGTCACCCCGACCGGTTCGGAGGCCCCCGCGACGGCGGCGCCGACCGGCTCCGCGGGCAGGTCCTCGATCTCCTTGATCCGCTTCATCGCGGCCAGCCCCTGCTGGAGCTGGACGCCGCCCTGGACGAGCTGCCCGATCGGCGGCACCAGGTAGAACAGGTACAGCAGGAACGCGATCAGCGACGACACCTCCAGCGTCCCCGACGCGACCCGGGCCCCGCCGACGGCCAGCACCGCGAGGAACGCGATCTGCACCGCCATCCACGTCGCCACTCCCGCGAGCGACGTCCACCCGGCGACCTGCAGCCCCCGGTCGCGGGCGCGTACCGCCGCGTCGCCCACCACCGCGATCTCCCGCTCCTCCGCGCCGCTGGCCTTGACGGTCCGGTACGCCTGCAGCGCCCGGTCCAGCACGGCCCCCATCTCGCCCACGGCCTCCTGGGCATGGGTCTGCGCCCGCTGGATCCTCGGCATGATCAGCGCGACGAGCCCGCCGATCACCACCACCACGAGCAGCGTGACCAGCAGCAGCACGCCGTCCATGGTCGCCATCATGATGATCGCCCCGACCAGCATGAACGTGGCGCTGACGGACTCGACGATCCCGTTGGTCAGCACGGCCCGCAGCAAGGTCGTGTCACCCGTCACCCGCGACAGCAGGTCGCCGGGCTTGAGCCGGTCCACGTCGGCGACCTTGAGCCTCAGCATCCGGTCGACGAGCTTGCGCCGGGCACCGAGCACGATGCCCTCGCCCGTGCGCTCCATCAGATAGCTTCCGGCGGCCGACACGACCGCGCCGATCAGCACCGCCGCGGTCAGCCCCAGCAACGGCCCGGCCATCGAGCCGGTCTCGCCGAACGCGTCCACGACGTATTTGGCCAGCAACGGCATGGCGAGACCCGCCGCCGAGCCGATCAAGCCCAGTAATCCGCCCAGGATCAGGATCTTCCGGTGCGGGCGGACGTGGGAGAGCAACTCCTTGACCACCACATCTCCTTCCACGACATGTCTCGACTTGCTCTAACGAACGGGACCGCGCGATCCGCACCACTTCGACAGGGTCAACCTAGATTGACGACTTAAGTATGTCAACTTTCGTTGACCCTCATTCTTGAGGAGGAGACGACATCCGGAAGCGTCCGGCGGACGAATAGGGCGTCGAGGAACCCGGCCGGAACCTCGCAGTAAACGATCAGCCCTTCCGAAAGGACCGAAAATGGAGCTCCGGATCAACCGGCGCGCTCTAGTCGGACTTGGCCTCGCCGCAGCTGTCGCCGCGTCGTCGTTGGCCGTGCTCCGCACCGACTCCGGCATCGCTTCCTCGCACCGCGAGGCTCCCATGATCGCGGGCGACCCCCAGCACGACAACACGGACGTGTACGCGTTCGTGAGCCCTGACAAGGCCGACACGGTGACCCTGCTGGCCAACTGGATCCCGTTCGAGGAGCCCCACGGCGGCCCGAACTTCTACCCGTTCGCCACCAAGTCCCGCTACAACATAAAGATCGACAACGACGGCGACGCCAGGCCCGACATCACGTACGAGTGGACGTTCCGCAACGAGGACAAGCGCGGCAACACCACGTTCCTGTACAACAACGGCCCCGTCACCTCGCTCGACGACCCGAACCTGCTCTTCCGCCAGCGCTACACGCTCAGGAAGATCACTCCCAGCGGCACCCGGACGCTGGTCGGCGACGGCATCGTCGCGCCGAGCAACGTCGGCCCGGCCTCGATGCCCGACTACGGCACCCTGCGCGCCCAGTCCATCAAGAGCCTGCCCGGCGGCGGCAAGTCGTTCGCCGGCCAGGCGGACGAGGCGTTCTTCCTGGACCTGCGCGTGTTCGACCTGCTCTATGGCGGCAACCTGTCCGAGGTCGGCCAGGACACCACCCGGGGCTACAACGTGAACAGCGTGGCCCTCCAGGTGCCCTCCTCCGAGCTGGCGCTCAAGGGCGACGTCAAGCGCAACCCGGTGATCGGCGTCTGCTCGACCACCGACAAGTTCAACGGCAGCAGGTACGTGCAGGTCTCGCGCCTGTGCAACCCGCTGGTGAACGAGGTCGTCTCGCCCGCCGGGCTCAAGGACGCCTTCAACGCCCTGCCCCCGGAGAAGGACGCCGATGTGGCGCCGCTGGTCAAGCGGGTCATCGACCCCGAGGTGGCCAGGCTGCTGGAGGCCATCTACGGCATCAAGGCCCCCGCGACCCCGCGCAACGACCTGGTCGAGATCTTCCTGACCGGCATCGCCAAGCAGAACGGCCCGATCAAGGCCGACCTCAACTCGCAGGTGCTCAACAAGGACGCGGGCAAGCTGCGCCCCTCCGAGATGCTGCGGCTGAACATGGCGATCCCGCCCGCGAAGGACCCGAACCGCCTCGGCGTGCTGGCCGGTGACCTCCAGGGGTTCCCGAACGGCCGCCGTCTCATCGACGACGTCGTGGACATCGAGCTGCAGGCCGTGGCCGGCGCCGCGGTGACCGGCAAGCTCGTGCCCGGGCTGACGGACAAGGTGGACAGGAACGACAAGCCGATCCTCCAGTCGTTCCCCTACATCCCGCTGCCCGGCAATGTCGCGGTGAACCAGCGCTGACTCCCCGACCGGCCTGCTCCCTCTCCAAGCGGGCCGGTCAGCCACCGGCGGCAGACCACCCTTCTCCCACCGTCTGCCGCCGACATGAGGCCGGCCGGCCGTGCTCCCCGTCACGGCCGGCCGGCCAACTCCCCAGCACCCTGGAGCCTTGGACATGCGTGCCTTCGTGATATTCGCCGGGCTTGCCCTCATCGGGGCCATGACCTTCACGATCCTCTCGTTCTCGGCGGCGCCCGCGCCGGGGCCGGTGGCGGACAAGCCGTTCACCGAGACGCTGCAGGATCGGCTCAAGCGCCTGCCGGGCGACTACCGCGGCTGGGCCCAGCTCGCCTCCCAGTACGTCGACCAGGCCAGGATCACCGGCGACCCGTCGTACTACACGAAGGCGGAGGGCGCGATCACCACGGCCGCCAAGCTGAGGGCCGAGGACGACGCGGTGCTCACCGGCCAGGCGGCGCTGGCCGCCGGGCGCCACGACTTCGCCGAGGCGGTGCGGCTGGCCGAGCGTGCGATCGATGTCAACCCGTACGGCGCCCCGGCCTACGGCGTGCTGGCCGACGCGCGGACCCAGCTCGGGGACCTGCGCGGGGCGCGGCGGGCCGTGGACGAGATGCTGGGCCTGCGGCCCGGAGTGGCGGCCTTCGCCCGCGCCTCGTACGCGGCCGAGCTGCGCGGTGACAGGGCCGGAGCCCGCAAGTACCTCGAAATGGCGCAGAACGACGCGTGGCAGCCGGCCGACCTCGCCTACGCCCGCTACTACCTGGGCGAGCTGGCCCTCCACTCCGGCGACCTGGCCACGGCGGCCGGCTGGTACGCCAAGGCCCTGCAGGCCTACCCCGGCTACACCCCGGCGCTCGCGGGCCAGGCCAGGACCGCCGCGCTGAGCGGCCGGCTGACCGAGGCGCTCGGCCTCTACCAGAGCGTCGTCGAACGCCTCCCGCTCCCCCAATACCTGATCGAGCAGGGCGAGACCCGGATCAAGGCGGGCCGGCCCGCCGACTGGACCCTGCTGAAGGCGCAGCGCAAGCTGTTCCAGGCCGCGGGCGTGCGTGACGACCTGACCTGGGCCGAGTTCGAGGCCGACCACGGAGACCCGGCGCTGGCGGTCGAGCACGCCAGGGCCGAGTACGCGCGCAACCCGAACCTCGTCGCCGCCGACGCCCTCGCCTGGGCCCTGTTCAAGGCGGGCAAGCCGGCCGAGGCGCTGCCGTACGCCAAGAAGGCCACGGCGACCGGCTGGCAGAACCCGCTGCTGAAGTACCACCGCGCCAAGATCGAGCAGGCGCTGGGCCGGTCCGTCAAGGTGGACGCCGGCTTCGACCCGACACTGTCCGCACTGGCGAGGTTCTCATGAGAGTCATCCGGCTCGGCCTGCTGTCCGTCGCGATGGGCCTGGTGCTGTCGCTGGGCCTGAGCGTCGTCCTGGTCGCCGCGGCCAAGGCCGCGCCCGTGGCCATGCACCCGCTGGGCAACTTCACCGTCAACCACTACAACGGGCTGCGGATCTCGCCCTCCGACGTGCGCAACCTCGCCGTCGTGGACGCGGCCGAGCTGCCCACGCTGCAGGCCAAGCCGCAGGTGGACGCCTCGTACGCGACCCGCCGCTGCGGCGCGCTGGCCGCCGCCCAGCGGATCACGGTGGCGGGCCGGACGGTGCCGTGGCGGGTGGCCGGCGCCGCCTTCGCCTACGCCCCCGGCCAAGGGGGTCTCCAGACCAGCCGGCTGACCTGCCGGCTCGTGGCCGAAGTCCGCGTCTCGGGGGCCGTGGAGTTCGCCGACGGGTTCGAGCAGGACAGGATCGGCTGGCGGGAGATCACGGCGGTGGGCGACGGGGTGCGCCTGGTCCGCTCGTCGGTGCCGTCGGTGAGCGTGAGCAAGGAGCTGCACGCGTACCCCGGGGATCTGCTGGCGAATCCGCTCGACCAGCGCACCGCGACGATGGCCGTCGCGCCCGGCGCGGGCCTGCCCGGCCAGGGCGGCTCCGGCGCTCCCGGTGGCACCGTGTCCGGCGGGATCGGCATCGGCGGGCCGATCGGGGACGCGCTGGCCGCCCTGGACCGGACGTTCGCCGGGCTGATCGGCTCCGACTCGCTGACGCTCCCGCTCGGGCTGCTGGCGGTCGGGCTGGCCGTGGTGCTGGGCGCCGGGCACGCGCTGATCCCCGGGCACGGCAAGACCATCATGGCCGCGTACCTGGCCGGACGGCGTGGGCGCCCGCGCGACGCGCTCGTGGTGGGCGCGACGGTGACGGCCACGCACACGGTCGGGGTGCTGGTGGTGGGGCTGCTGCTGAGCGCGTTCACGGCGCTGGCGGGCGAGTCCGTGCTGGCGTGGCTGGGGGTGGCCAGCGGCGCGCTGATCGCCGTCATCGGCTTCCGCCTCCTCCTGAACGCCCGCCGCGGCACGTCCCCGCACGGCCACGGACACGGGCATGGCCACGGTCACGGCCACGGTCACGGCCACGGGCACGGTCACGACGGCGAGGAGGCGACGAAACGGGCAGGGCTGGTGGGGCTCGGCATCGCGGGCGGGCTCGTCCCCAGCCCGTCGGCCCTCGTCGTGCTCCTCGGCGCCATCGCGCTCGGCCGCACCTGGTTCGGCGTGGCGCTGGTGACCGCGTACGGCATCGGGATGGCCGCCACCCTCACCGCCACCGGCCTCCTGCTGGTCAAGCTGGTGGACCGCCTGGAACAGCGCGCCTCGGCGGGCCGCCGCCTGGCCGCCAGGCTCTCGGGCCTGGCCCCGGTGGGCACGGCCGCGATGGTGGTGCTGCTCGGCGCGGGCCTGGCCCTCCGCTCGGTGGCGACCCTCTAGCGTCCGTACATCTATGCCTTTATAGTCATGTCCATGACTACTCATGGACATGACTATTCATGGCTCTGAGGCATGCCATGCTGGCGGCCCTGCTCGGCGGCGAGTACAGCGGCTACCAGCTCACCAAGATCTTCGACGTCGGCGTCTCCAACTTCTGGTACGCCGCCCCTCAGCAGCTCTACGCGGAGCTGACCAAGCTGGAGGCCCACGGGCTGATCGCGGGGCGGGAGGTCGTCCAGACGGGCCGGCCCAACAAGCGGGTGTTCACGGTCACCGAGGCCGGGGCCGCCGAGCTGGCGGCCTTCGCCGCGACCCCACCCAAGCCCCTGCTCATCCGCGACGACCTCGCCGTCAAGGTGCACGCCGTGGACCACGTCGATCCGGGGCCCGTGATCGAGCAGCTCCGGGAGCGGGCGGAGGAGGCCGCGGTCAGGCTCGCCTTCTTCGAGCAGACCCTCCTGCGCATACGCGGTGACCTGGACGAGGAGACGTTCCTGCGCCGGGGCGAGCACGTCGGCCCCTACCTGTCCTGCCTGGCCGGCTGCCGCCTGGAACGCGAGATGCGCGACTGGTGCCTGGAGACCGCCCGGACCCTGACCGAACGCGCGGCCCACGCGGAGAGGACGACGCCATGACCTACGTGCGTTATGTCGCCATCGGCGACAGCCAGACCGAGGGCCTCGGGGACGGCGACGACGTCACCGGCCACCGCGGCTGGGCCGACCGCCTCGCCGAGCACCTGGCCGCCGCCAACCCGGACCTGCTCTACGCCAACCTCGCGGTCCGCGGCCGCCAGGCGGCCGAGATCCAGGCCGAGCAGCTGCCCGCCGCCCTGGCGCTGCGCCCCGACCTGGTCACGGTCATGGCGGGCATGAACGACATCATCCGCCCCGGCTTCGACGCCGCCATAGTGGCGGGCATCGTGGAGGACATGATCGTCCGGCTGACCGCCGAGGGCGTGCACGTGGTCACCATGACCTTCCCCGACATCGCCAGGATCGCGCCGATGGCCCGCCCGCTCCGGCCCAGGCTGATCGAGTTCAACGCCCGTGTACGTGCCGCCGCCGCCCGCCCGGGGGTCACGCTGCTGGACACGTTCCCGCTCGACTTCACGGACGCCCGGATGTGGAGCGCCGACCGGCTGCACGCGAGCCCGGCCGGGCACACCCGCTTCGCCGCCGCCGTCGCCCACGCCCTGGGCCTGCCCGGCAGCGACGACACGTGGATGTCGCCCCTGACGCCGTTGCCCGCCCCGGGCGCCTGGCGCGCGGCGTCGACGGAGCTGCGCTGGCTGGCCACCTTCGCCGGCCCGTGGATCGGCCGCCGCCTCCGCGGCCGGTCCTCCGGCGACGGCCGCACCGCCAAACGCCCGCTGCTCACCCCGGTGATCGCCGGAGGTCAGTCGGTGTCCGGCACCTCCGGGTCGTCGTAGCCGAGGTCCCCGTCATCCGGCTCAGGTGTGCCGACGGCCGCGCCGCGTGGAAGGGAGATCGTGACGCCCTGAGAGGAACTCCTGGAAGGCGATCTTGGCCCTGATCGCCGGCCGCCGCCACCGTTCCTCCCGGTGGATGGCCTTGGCCATCTTGCGCGGCGAGCGCTGGGCGAAGAACCAGCGGGCCCACGGGGAGCCGGGGCGGGCCAGCCGTAGCGCGCCCACCACCAGCATCGGCGGCACGAACAGGCCGGCCATCCCCGTCCAGATCTTGCCCTTGAGCAGGGTGACGACGGCGAGCGCCAGGTTGGCCACGATGAGCGCGCCGGGGTTGACCAGGGTGCCGTAGTCCCAGGTCAGGGGACGTAGGCCGATGAGGAGCAGGCCGGTGACGGCGATCGCGATGAAGACCGCGTCCACCGAGGTGCGCCCCTCCTCCTCCCAGTACACGTCGTGCAGGTGCAGGATCAGCGCGAACTCGTCCAGCACGAGCGCCGACCCGATGCCGAAGATGGAGGCCGCGACGGCGTAGCCGACCTGCGAGGCGGAGGACACGATGAGCCCGCTGACCCCGCCGACCAGCATCAGCACGACGCCGAACACGATGTGGTGGATGTGCATCTCGCCCACGTTCAGGTTGCGGAACCAGCCGACCTTCGCCCTGATCAGGCGGACGTTGATGCGCGTGGCGATGAACGCCACGATGAGCGTGACGAAATAACAGAACAGCGGCAGCCGTCCTGTGGCGACGATGTTGTGCTCGAACCAGTTCTCCATGACTCTAGAAAGAGATGGTACGAGGGCCCCTGCACCTTCTAGACCGTCAAGCGAGAAAGGCCCGCAAAAGGGCAGCTGTGCCCTCCAGGTGCTCGGTCACCGCCCGGCGGGCCCCGTCCGGGTCCCCGGCCAGGATGGCGTCCACGATCGCCTGGTGCTGGCTCGCGGCATGATCGAGGTTGACCTGGAGCATGGGGATCGCGTTCAGCAGGTCGCTCACCCGCGAGCGGGCGTCCGCGCACGCCGTGGCGAGCAGGGTGGAGCCGGTCAGCTCGGCGATGGACAGGTGGAAGGCCGTGTCGAGGCGGCGGTAGTCCTCGATCGGGGCCTCGTTCAGCTCCGACAGCCGGCGGAGCAGCACCTCCCGCCTGTCCTCCGCGAGGCGGGAGGCGGCCAGCACCTGGGCCGCCCCGCACTCCACCGCCAGGCGGAAGGTGAGCGCGTCCGACAGGTCGTCGCTGCCCATCTCCGCCACGACCTGCCGCAGCTCGCCCGCGTCCGGTTTGGGGGGAACGTAGGTGACGAAGGCTCCCCCGTAGCGGCCCCTCCGCACATCGAGGTAGCCCGCGTCCGACAGCGCGCGGATCGCCTCGCGCAGGGTGACCCGGCTGATGCCGAGCCGCACGGCCAGCTCGCGCTCCGGCGGGAGCTTGTCGCCGGGCGGGACCACACCGAGCTTGATGGCCTGGAGCAGCCGTTCCACCGTCTCCTCGAAGGCGTTGCCGGCCCGCACCGGGCGCAACAACGTCATCAAACGCGCCGACTCGTCCAACGTGTCCTCAGGTCTTGACAACGGATCCCGCGTACACATCAATGGTCTAAGACTAGCCCAATCAACGGGAAAGCGCCTCTGACCAGATCGGAGCGGGGATAGCGTGAGCGAGCGATCGAGCACCGGGTTCCTTTCCGTCAGCGAGCTGCGCGACGAGGTGGCGCTCGGGCGCATCGACACCGTGCTCCTCGCGATCGCCGACATGCAGGGCAGGCTGCAGGGCAAGCGGCTGTCCGCCCGCTATTTCCTCGAAGAGGTGCTGCACCACGGCTCCGAGGGGTGTAACTACCTGCTCGCCGTCGACGTGGACATGAACACCGTCGGCGGCTACGCGATGTCGTCCTGGGAGCGGGGCTACGGCGACTTCGTGATGAAGCCGGATCTCGCGACGCTGCGCAGGGTGCCGTGGCACGAGGGGACCGCCATGCTGATGGCCGACCTCGCCTGGGAGGGCGGCGGCGACGTGACCGCCTCGCCCCGGCAGATCCTGCGCAGGCAGCTCGCCCGCCTCGCCGAGCGGGGGCTGGCCGCGTACGTGGGCACCGAGCTGGAGTTCATCGTCTACGAGGACAGCTACGAGGACGCCTGGAAGCGCGGCTACCGGGACATGTCACCGTCCAACCTCTACAACGTGGACTATTCGCTGCTCGGCACCGCCCGCATCGAGCCGCTGCTGCGGCGGATCCGCCAGAACATGGAAGGCTCCGGCCTGTACGTCGAGTCCGCCAAGGGCGAGTGCAACCTGGGCCAGCACGAGATCGCCTTCCGCTACGACGAGGCGCTCAGGACCTGCGACCACCACGTCATCTACAAGAACGGCGCGAAGGAGATCGCCGCCCAGGAGGGCAGGTCGATCACCTTCATGGCCAAGCCCAACCAGCGCGAGGGCAACTCCTGCCACATCCACATCTCGCTGCGCGGCGGCGACGGGGATCCGGTGATGGCGGGCGACGGGCCGTACGGGCTCTCCCCGCTCGGCGCCCGCTTCATCGCCGGGCAGCTCGCCTGCCTGCGCGAGCTCACCCTCCTGTACGCCCCCAACATCAACTCCTACAAGCGCTACGTCCCCGGCAGCTTCGCGCCCACGGCCGTCAAGTGGGGTGTGGACAACCGCACCTGCTCGCTCCGGCTCGTCGGCCACGGCCCGTCGCTGCGCGTGGAGAACCGGGTGCCGGGCGGCGACGTCAACCCCTACCTCGCGGTGTCCGCGCTGATCGCGGCCGGGCTGCACGGCATCGACAACGAGCTGCCGCTGGAGAGCGCGTTCGAGGGCAACGCCTACGACTCCGGCGCCGAGAGCGTGCCCCACACGCTGCGGGACGCGCTGGCGCTGTTCGAGGGGTCGAAACTGGCCCGCGAGACGTTCGGCGAGGACGTGGTCGAGCACTACGCGAACAACGCGCGCGTGGAGCTGGCCGCGTTCGACGCGGCGGTGACGGATTGGGAGCTGTTCCGTGGTTTCGAGCGGATGTGAAAGAAGCACATGAAGATCGTTAATCCGGCGACGGAAGACGTCCTGGCCGACGTCGAACTGGCCGACGCCGCCGAGGTGGACCGGGCGGTGGAGCGTGCCAGGGCCGCGTACGCGACCTGGCGCGAGGTGTCGCCCGGGGACCGGGCGCGGCTGCTGCGCAGGTTCGCCGGCCTGGTGGACGAGCACGGCGAGGAGCTGGCGCGGCTGGAGCTGGCCAACTCCGGGCACCCGATCGGGAACGCCCGGTGGGAGGCCGGCAACGTCCGCGACGTGCTGCACTTCTACGCCGGCGCCCCTGAGCGCAACCACGGCAAGCAGATCCCGGTGCCGGGCGGCGTGGACATCACGTTCCAGGAGCCGCTGGGCGTCGTCGGCGTCATCGTGCCGTGGAACTTCCCCATGGTGATCATGACCTGGGGCGTGGCCCCGGCGCTCGCGGCCGGCAACACGGTGATCGTCAAGCCGGCCGAATGGACCCCGCTGACCGCGCTGAGGCTGGCGGAGCTGGCCCTCGCCGCGGGCCTCCCCGAGGGGGTGCTCCAGGTGCTGCCTGGGGCAGGGGAGGTCGCGGGGGCCCGGCTCGTCGAGCATCCCGGCGTGGCGAAGATCGTGTTCACCGGCTCGACCGAGGTGGGCAAGGAGATCGCCGCCAAGGCGGCCCGGCAGGTCAAGCGGGTCACGCTGGAGCTGGGCGGCAAGTCCGCCAACATCGTCTTCGCCGACGCGGACCTCGACAGGGCCGCGAGGACCGCGCCGTACGCGGTCTTCGACAACTCGGGCCAGGACTGCTGCGCCCGCTCCCGCCTCCTCGTCCAGGCCGAGGTATACGACGAGTTCATGGAGCGCCTGACGGCGGCCGTGCGGGGCGTCACGGTCGGCGACCCGCTCGACGAGGGCACCGACATGGGCCCGCTGATCAGCGCCGAACACCTCGACCGGGTGCGCGGCTTCGTCCAGGGCACCCCCTACCTGCAGGGATCCTGCCCCGAGGGCAGGGGCTTCTGGTTCCCGCCGACCGTGCTGACGCCGGAGCTCACCGACCCGGCCTTCACCGAGGAGATCTTCGGTCCTGTCATGTCCGTGGTGCGCTTCGAGGACGAGGCGGAGGCCGTACGCATCGCGAACGACACCCCGTACGGCCTGAGCGGCTCCATCTGGACCCGCGACGTCGGGCGGGCGCTACGCGTGGCCAGGGCCGTCGAGTCGGGCGCTCTCTCGGTCAACTCGCACTCGTCGGTCCGCTACTGGACCCCCTTCGGCGGCTTCAAGCAGTCCGGTCTCGGCAGGGAGCTCGGCCCCGACGCCCTGGCGGCGTTCACCGAGACCAAGAACGTCTTCATCTCCTGGGAGTGAAAGTGCAGCGTTTGCAGGATCGGGTGGCCGTCATCACCGGCGCGGGCAGCGGCATCGGGCTGGCCACGGCACGCAGGTTCGCCGAGGAGGGCGCCAAGGTCGTCTGCGTGGACGTCGACGAAGAGGCCGGCGTCAAGGCCGCGAACGAGGTCGGCGGCCTCTTCGTCAAGGCCGACGTCACCGACGAGGACGACGTCGTCAGGATGTTCCGGACCGCCTTCGACACCTACGGCAGCGTGGACATCGCCTTCAACAACGCCGGCATCTCGCCGCCCGACGACGACTCGATCCTGGAGACCGGCATCGACGCCTGGCGCCGGGTCCAGGAGGTGAACCTGACCAGCGTCTACCTCTGCTGCAAGCACGCCATCCCGTACATGCGACGGCAGGGCAAGGGCTCGATCATCAACACCGCGTCGTTCGTGGCCGTCATGGGGTCGGCGACCTCGCAGATCTCGTACACGGCGTCCAAGGGCGGCGTGCTGGCGATGTCGCGCGAGCTGGGCGTGCAGTTCGCCCGGGAGGGCATCAGGGTGAACGCGCTGTGCCCCGGGCCGGTGAACACGCCGCTGCTGCAGGAGCTGTTCGCCAAGGACCCGGAGCGGGCGCAGCGGCGGCTGGTGCACATCCCCGTCGGGCGCTTCGCCGAGGCCTCGGAGATCGCGGCGGCGGTGGCGTTCCTGGCCAGCGACGACGCGTCGTTCATCACGGGTAGTGAGTTCCTGGTGGACGGGGGCATCTCCGGCGCCTACGTCACGCCGCTCTAGCTCTGGTCCGGTCTGGTTTCTCGGGGGTCATATCGTGCAGCGTCCCGTCATCGGCATCACGTCGTACGTGGAGCCGGCGAAGTTCACGGTCTGGGACATGACCGTGGCGCTCCTGCCGTACATGTACGTGGAGCAGGTCGTACGCGCCGGCGGGCAGCCGATCGTGCTGCCGCCGGCCGGCGAACCCGCGCAGGTCGTCGGCCGCCTGGACGGCCTGATCCTGGCCGGTGGCGGGGACGTCGATCCGGCCCGGTACGGGCAGGAGCCTGGGGATCAAACCGGCTATATCCGCAAATTTCGTGATCAGGCGGAGTTTGGGCTGATCGCGGCGGCCCTCGACGCCGGCCTGCCGTACCTCGGCATCTGCCGCGGCCTCCAGGTGCTCAACGTCGCCCTCGGAGGCAGCCTCCACCAGCACCTCCCCGACGTCGTGGGGCACACCGGCCACTCCCCCGCCCCCGGCCGGTTCGGCCCGCTGCCCGTCACGCCCGTCCCCGGCAGCCGCCTGGCCAAGGAGCTGGGCACGGAGCCCGTGACCGTCCCCCACTACCACCACCAGGCCATCGACCGGCTCGCGCCCGGTCTCACGGTCACCGCCACCGCCGGCGACGGCACGATCGAGGCGGTCGAGCTGAACTCGGCCCCCTTCGCCGTGGCCGTGCAGTGGCACCCCGAGGCGGCCGAGGACGGCGCCCTCTTCGAGGCGCTCGTGTCAGCCTGCTGACCTCCCGGGGCTCATTCGACCGGTCCAAGCACACCGTTCAGGGCCACGGCCCCGGCGCCGTGCTTGGCCTCCAGGTCGCGGCGCTGCTCGTCGGTGGCCACCCAGACCTGCGCGTTCACCTGGTTGCCCCGCACGCTGGACGACACCGAGACGAGACCGTCGCCCAGTTCGGACTGGACCTCCCGCTGGATCGCCTCCAGCTCGCTCTGGCTGCGCGCCGCGCCGCTGAGGCAGAGCGCGCCGCCCCACACCTCGCGGATCCACGCCTCGCGGCCGGACAGGTCGCCGGTGAACCTCAGGTTGAGCACCAGCCGCCGCGGGTCGTTCGCCTCCGGCGACTCAGCGGGGAGCCCCTTCATGTAGCTCTGGTCGAACCAGGCGCCCGCGAACTCCTCGGCGGTACCGGCCCGCGCCATCGCCTGGTCCAGCGCCTGCTGCGTGGCCTTGGCGGGATCGACCGGCCGCCAGCCGCCCTCCGGCGCCGGGCACGGGCTGGTGAAGTCCTCCTCGTGAGCGGAGGCCGCCTTCCTGGGGGCGCCCGGCGGCTCGGTGAGCGTCAGCCTGGTGCCGTCCCAGGTGCCCACGACGCGGTACTCGCCCCACTTCACGCCGCGCTGCGACTCGTGATCCACCTTGGTCCAGTCCCAGCCGACGACGTCCGGACCGCCGCACTGCGGTGGCGCCGACTCCATGACCATCACGCACAGCTGCGGTCCATGCCCGCCGCCTTCGAGTACCGTCAGGTTCGCCTCGTAACGGGGAGGGGACCCGGCCTCCGATGCGCCGCAGCCCGCGAGGGCCAGGGTGGTCAGCAGGCCGAAAGTCGCCGTTCGCCGATTCATATCCTTTCGACGTCACCACCCCCCGGAGTGGTTCATGAGCGATCAGAACGCGACAACAACCCCATCGCGGCACTAGGCTGACGGGCATCACCGGCGAAACCGTGCGGGAGAGCGCCCTGGCAGCCGGTCAGGGTCCCTGAAGGAGCAAGCCCTCCCCGCAAACCTCTCAAGGCAAAGGACCGCACGGCCTTTGGTGACCTCTGGAAAGCAGGCCCGCGGGCCTCGCCGAAGGTGAAAGTCCGGCAAAACTCGGGCGAAGCTCTCAGGCATCGATGACAGAGGGGGAGGATGCTGGCATCCAATCCTGTCCAGAGGTGCGAGAAATGTCCCGACCAACACCGCTACGAGACGTTCACGAGAGCCTCGGCGCCACGCTCACCGACTTCGCCGGGTGGCTCATGCCGCTCCGGTACGGGAGCGAGTCCGCGGAGCACAACGCCGTTCGCCAGGCGGCCGGGCTGTTCGACCTCTCCCACATGGGCGAAATCTTCCTGACCGGGCCGCAGGCCGGGCAGGCGCTCGACTACGCGCTGGTCGGCCACCTGTCGGCGCTGGCGACCGGGCGGGCCAGATACACGATGATCGTCAACGAGCGGGGCGGGGTGCTCGACGACCTCATCGTCTACCGGCTCGACGACGACGAGTTCATGGTCGTGGCAAACGCCTCGAACTACGAAAAAGTGGCAAAAGAGCTGATTGAGCGGTCGAAGGCGTATGACGTGCTGGTCGAGGACCGGTCGGACCAGTACGCGCTGATCGCCGTACAGGGGCCCCGGTCCCAGGAGATCCTCGCCACGCTCACCGACGCCGACCTCGACGGGCTCAAGTACTACGCGGGCCTGCCCGACCTGGTCGACGGGCGGCAGGCGCTGATCGCCCGCACCGGCTACACCGGCGAGGACGGGTTCGAGCTGTTCGTCGCCAACCAGGACGCGGTGCCGCTCTGGCACGCGCTCATGGCGGCGGGCGAGCCGCACGGCCTCAAGCCCGCCGGCCTGTCCAGCCGCGACACCCTCAGGCTCGAGGCCGGCATGCCGCTCTACGGCAACGAACTGGGCGTCGAGCTGACCCCGTTCGACGCGGGGCTGGGCAGAGTGGTGAAATTCGACAAGCCGGGCGACTTCGTCGGCCGGTCGGCGCTCGAGGCAATCAAGGACGACCCGCTCCGGCGCCGGCTCGTCGGCCTGGTCGCGCGGGGACGCCGGGTGCCGCGCCACGGCTACCCGGTCACCAAAGACGGCGCCGTCGTCGGCGAGGTCACCAGCGGTGCGCCCTCCCAGAGCCTGGGCAGGCCCATCGCGATGGCCTACGTGGACACCGAGGCCGAGTCAGGCCTGGCCGTGGACATCCGGGGCAGCCATGAACCTATGGACCTGGTAGAGCTGCCCTTCTACAGGAGGAACAAGTGAGCAACATCCCTGACGACCTGAGCTACACCAAGGAGCACGAGTGGGTGGCCGGCCTCGACGACGGCCTCACCGTGACCATCGGCGTCACGGCCTTCGCCGCCGAATCTCTTGGTGACGTCGTCTTTGTGCAGCTCCCCGACGTCGGCTCGACCGTCGAGCCGGGCGACTCCGTCGGCGAGGTGGAGTCGACCAAGTCGGTGAACGAGATCTACACCCCCGTCGGGGGTGAGATCGTCGAGGTGAACCAGGCCGTGGTCGACGACCCGAGCCTGGTCAACAGTGACCCGTACGGCGACGGTTGGATGTTCCGGGTGCGCGTCGAGGGCGACGCCGAGGACGTGCTCTCCGCCGAGGAGTACAAGGCACTCACCTCAGGCGATTCCTGACCTTTTTGCCGGGGCCCTGCGACGGGCCCCGGCACCAGCATGAAGGGCGCCATCAATGGCGATCAGCGTCTTCGACCTCTTCAAGATCGGCATCGGCCCGTCGAGCTCCCACACGGGAGGCCCGATGGCGGCCGCGCACAAGTTCGCCCGCGGGCTGCACGACGACGGCCTGCTCTCCCGGGTCGCGCGGGTCGAGGCCATCCTGTACGGCTCGCTCGGCCTGACCGGCAAGGGCCACGGCAGCGACAAGGCGGTCCTGCTCGGCCTGTCCGGCGAGAAGCCCGAGCTCGTCGACGTCGACTCCATCGACGGCCGCCTGGCCGAGATGCGCGAGTCGGGCACGGTCAAGCTGTACGGGACGCACGAGATCCGCTTCGTCGTGGGCGAGCACCTCGTCTTCGAGCGCAAGATCTCGCTGCCCGAGCACCCGAACGGCATGCGCTTCACCGCGTACGACGCCGACGGCGGGCAGCTGAGGGAGAAGGTCTACTTCTCGGTGGGCGGCGGCTTCGTCGTCGACGAGAAGGCCACGGGCGCCGACCGCATCAAGCCGGACGACACCGTCCTGCCCTACCCGTTCACCACGGGCGAGGAGCTGCTCAAGCACTGCTCCAACACGGGCCTGTCGATCTCGGCGCTGATGCTGGAGAACGAGAAGGCGTTCGGCCGCACCGAGGAGGAGATCCGCTCGGGCCTGCTGCGGCTCTGGGCGGTCATGTCGGAGTGCGTGCGCCGGGGCATCTCCAAGGAGGGCGTCCTGCCCGGCGGTCTCAAGGTCAAGCGCCGCGCCAACCAGCTCCACCGCCGCCTGCAGTCGGAGCCGGCGGAGAAGGACCCGCTGCAGGCCATGGACTGGGTCGCGCTGTTCGCGCTGGCGGTCAACGAGGAGAACGCCGCCGGGGGCCGCATCGTCACCGCCCCCACCAACGGCGCCGCCGGCATCATCCCGGCCGTCCTGACGTACTACACCCGCTTCGTCCCGCACGCGGACGAGGAGGGCGTGGTCCGCTTCCTGCTGACGGCGGGCGCGATCGGCGTGCTGTTCAAGGAGAACGCCTCGATCTCGGGCGCCGAGGTGGGCTGCCAGGGCGAGGTCGGCTCCGCCTGCTCGATGGCCTCGGCCGGCCTCACGGAAGCACTCGGCGGCACGCCCGAGCAGGTCGAGAACGCGGCCGAGATCGGCATCGAGCACAACCTGGGCCTGACCTGCGACCCGATCGGCGGCCTGGTCCAGATCCCGTGCATCGAGCGGAACGCGGTGGCCTCCAACAAGGCCATCACGGCCGCCCGGATCGCCCTGCGCGGCGACGGCCGCCACTTCGTGCCGCTGGATCGTGCCATCAAGACGATGCGGGACACCGGGCGGGACATGCTGGACAAGTACAAGGAGACCTCACGCGGCGGCCTGGCCGTCAACGTGATCGAGTGCTGAGCGCACTCTGACGGCCGGGTCAGCGGCGGACGTGCAGGCGGACGACGGTGCTCGCCTCGTCGTCGCTGACCTCGCGGCGGATCCTGCCGACGATGTCGTGGTCCAGTTTGCTCACCACCGCGCCGACGTCCGCGGTGGACGGGCACGTCAGGGTGACGCGCAGGCCGTTCTCGGTGACCCGCACCGCCGACCGGCCCAGCCCTTCCACGCCCTTCAGCCCGACGAAGAGCATCGCGGTGCCCGTGCCGTTGCGAGCGCCGCGGCGGCCCCAGCCGAGGCTGAGCAGGAGCCAGCGGAGCGAGACCAGCGACAGGAGCAGGAAGCTCAGGGCCAGCACCCACAGGGGCCAGGGCTCGTCGGCCAGCACCCGGCGGGCCTGGTTCGGGAGGACCTTGGCGGTGGCGGGCAGGTCGAAGAAGCGGCCGTGGCCGCGGAGCCAGGCGTACACGCCCAGGCCCAGCAGGGTGACGCCCACGATGGCCAGGCCGACGCGGTTGCCCGCGTACTGCCGCATCGCGGCCCCCTTGCCGCGCGGGGCTGTCCGTTGCGCGTCCGTACGTTCGGGCATCAGGCCGCCTCTCCGCGTGGCCGGGGCCTCTCGGTGCGTTCGGGCATCAGGCCGCCTCTCCGCGTGGCCGGGGCCTCTCGGTGCGTTCGGGCATCAGGCCCCCTTTCTGCGCAGCCGGACCACGACCTCGCCCGTGCCCAGCGTGCCCACGCCCGCCAGCCGGTCGCCCACCGCCGTGCCGACCTGCCTGAGCATCGTGCCGGAGCTCTCCGTCCCCGTCATGACCGTGACCTCGATGGTGCTCCTGCGCAGCCGTACCCGGGCCCGGTCCACCCCCGGCACCTGCTGGGCGGCCGCGCGGAGCGTGCGGCGCAGGCCCGAGCGGGTGATGCCGATGACGGTCCGCGGGTCGGACGTCTCCACCGGCACCAGCCTCGACTGGCCGGGCACGATCGCCAGCAGCAGCATGAACGTGCCCGCGCCCACCATGCCCGCGGCGGCGGTGGCCAGCTCGGGCCAGGTGGTCCTGCTTGCGAGCTCGACCAGCCTGTTCACGGGGACCCAGCCGAGCCGGTGGCCGAGCAGCCCTGACACGATCTCGGCCGCCGTCGCCCCCAGCCCGGCGGCCAGCGTGAGCGCGACGAGGGCTCCAGGGAGGGTTCGCGCCGGCCTGAGCACCCTGCTCGCCCGGCGCAGCCCGGTGTGCCGCGCGGGGACGGCGGCGCCGGGGACTGTCTGCTGAAGCGTGGTCATCACAACGACACACGTACACGGGTCCCCCGGGGCCGGAACCGCGCCCCCGCCGCCCGTTTGCCCGAACATTACGGGGCGGCCAACAAGGTGAACAACACTCATATTCATTTGCCCGATATGCCGTTACGCTGCCCATATGGACGACCGCCAGCGCTATGACCGCGCCACAGCGGTCCTCGAGCCGCCGTTCGCGATCCTCGATCTGGCGGCCATGCGGGCCAACGCGGCGGACCTCGTACGGCGGGCGGCGGGCAAGCCGATCCGGGTGGCCAGCAAGTCGGTCCGCAGCCGCCCCGTGCTCGAACGCATCCTGGCCATGGACGGCTTCCGCGGCATCATGGCCTTCACGCTCCCCGAGGCGCTGTGGCTGGCCTCCCACGGGTTCACGGACATCCTGGTGGCCTACCCGACGGCCGACCGGCACGCGCTGGCCGAACTGGCCGGGGACGAGAACGCGGCCAGGCACATCACCCTGGCCATCGACTCGACCGCCCACCTGGACTTCACCGAGGCGGCCGTGGCCGGGGTGAGCCCCCGGGCCGAGATCCGGACCTGCATCGACATCGACGCCGGATATATCGCCTTTGGCGGGAAATTTCGGGCTGGGGTGCTCCGCTCGCCGATCCGCGAGCCGGGCGAGGCCGCCGACCTGGCCGCCGCCGTCGCCAAGCGCCCCGGGTTCCGGGTGGCCGGGCTGATGGCGTACGAGGCCCAGATCGCCGGGCTCGGCGACGACCCGCCCGCGAACGCCGCCTACACCCGCGCCGTCCGCATCATGCAGGCCCGCTCAGCCAGGGACCTCATCCTCAGACGCGGCCGCATCGTGAACGCCGTCCGCCAGATCACCGACCTGGAGTTCGTCAACGGCGGCGGCACCGGGTCCGTCGAGCGCACCGTACGCGAGAAGGCCATCACGGAGGTGGCGGCCGGATCCGGCTTCTTCCACCCGAGGCTGTTCGACTTCTACCGCCGCTTCACCGGGCACCCGGCCGCGCTCTTCGCATTGCCGGTGGTGCGCCGCCCGAGCGTGGACACCGTGACCGTGCTCGGCGGCGGTTATCTGGCCTCGGGCACGCCGGGCCAGAGCCGCCTGCCGCAGCCGTACCTGCCGGCCGGGCTGCGCTACGCCCGGGACGAGGGGGCGGGCGAGGTGCAGACCCCGCTGCTCGGCCAGGCGGCCCAGGACCTGCGGATCGGGGACCGGGTGTGGTTCAGGCACGCCAAGGCGGGCGAGATGTGCGAGCGCTTCGACGCGCTCCACCTCATCGACGGCGACACGCTGGTGGAGTCGGTGCCCACGTACCGGGGCGAGGGCCGGACCTTCCTCTGACGGCCCCCGGCGAGCCCCCTGCGGGTCAGCGGCGCCGGCGGCGGCGCCAGAGCATGACGGCCGCCCCCACGACCAGCACCGCGCCGATTCCTATCAGCACCGGCGCCAGGTCGGGCCGCTCCTCCTCCCACATCTCATCGGGATGCTCGCCGGCTTCGACCGGCCGCGGCGTCACCCCCAGCGCGTCGCCCACGGACGCCACGAAGTGCGTGGCCCTGCTCTTGACGTCGGACACCGTGCGCTCGGCGACCCGCTTGGGGCTCACCCGGTCGGCTATGGCGTCCACCGTCTGCGCCAACTCCGCGCGTGTCCGCGCGATCCGCCGCTCCAACTCGTCCGGATCGGTGTCAGCCATGGCTCTCCTCTCGGCCTCATGCTTGGCCGCGCCCGCTCCGCGTGCCGTGCGAGCTCCGTCGTTCGTGGTGCTGATCAGTCTGTCAGGTCGGCGCGCCGTACGGCACGGCGGCCAGGCCGGTAGGTTGGCGGGAAGGAACTCAGGAGGGCCCATTGACCGAAACCAAGCTCGCGCCCGGCGACGCCGCGCCCGAGTTCACGCTACCCACCGCCGACGGCGAGGCCGTCTCGCTTGACGCCTACCGCGGCAAGCGGGTGATCCTCTATTTCTACCCTGCCGCGATGACGCCCGGCTGCACCAAGCAGGCCTGCGACTTCCGCGACAACCTCGGCCAGTTGACGGCCGAAGGTTTCGTCGTTCTCGGCGTGTCTAAGGACAAACCGGAAAAACTTGCCAAATTCGCCGAACGTGACGCCCTGACCTTCCCCTTGTTGTCCGACCCCGACCTGACCGTGCATCAGGCCTACGGCGCGTACGGCCCGAAGAAGCTGTACGGCAAGGAGGTCGTGGGGGTCATCCGCTCGACGTTCGTCATCGACGCGGACGGAAAGGTGGAGCAGGCGCTCTACAACGTGAAGGCCACGGGCCACGTGGCCGGGCTCAAGAAGAAGCTCGGCCTGAGCTGACCACCCCGGCGGGCCCTCCCGCAGGGCCCGCGCCCGCCTTCACATACGCTCCTCTTCCTCATTGAGAGCGCTAAACTGTGTCAGGCCCGCATTGGCGGGGGCTGCGCGGGCGTGGCGAAATGGCATACGCGGCAGGTTTAGGTCCTGTTGGTGGTGACACCGTGGGGGTTCGAGTCCCCCCGCCCGCACACCTGTGCACCGGACCGGCCATTTCCCCGAAAACAGCGGCCGATATGCGAATGATTTGCGGCCCTGGCGAAAAGAATGGCTAGCCGCTGCTGGTCGGGACCGGGATCGGGGCCGGGGGGACGTCAGAACGCGGGGCCTTCGGCACGACCCAGCTGCAAAAGACGCGGTCCTTCCCGTTCTCCTCGCAGGCGGAGTCGTCGAGGCGCTCGGGCACCTGGAAACGCCTGGGCATCCGGTCCGGCTCCTGCCAGTACATCCCGTGCACCTCGTCCCGGTGCGCGAATCCGCTGACCACCGCCACGGCGGTGCCGCCCAGCAGGGCGCCGATCACGAGGCCGATGAGTCCGGCGCCGAGGACCTGGGCCTGCTTCTGCCGGAAGAACTCCCGGTAGGAGTCGGGATGCCGCGGCGGGGCGAGAGGCATGGTGAATCCGGGGCCCGGAGGGGCCTCGCCGTACTTCAGCCGGCTCCGCGCCCCGGACTCGTGAAGATCGTCGTCAGGGGTCGGGTCGCGCGGTGCTTCCTCTTCACCGCGCGACCCGGCGTCGCGATCATGATCCGCCATCACGATCTCCCTTTACTCGCCCACTAGAGGGGCGCTCCCAGAGACAAGAATGCCCAAGTCACCGTAAGCCCGGCGTAAGACCCCGGTCTGTTCCCCGCCACGTAAGACCTGGGTCGTAGACGCACTTCCACCTACAGGCGGAACAACGGTCAGACGGCGGTACATATCGTGATGGTGTGTTCGGCAAGGTGCGGGCGTGGTCGAGACGCCACGAGAAGCTGGCGGGCGTCCTCCGGGTCGCCCCGCTCGCCACGCTGTGCGCGATCCTGGCGATCCCGTACGCGACCGTCTCCCCGACCGCGGCCGTCGGCCCGTACCTCGGCGTGGCCGGATATCTGGCCCTCTCGGCGGTGCTGCTGCTGCCGCTGCTCTGGCGCGACCGCCCGGTCGCCTCGTTCGCCGCGATCGCGCTGGTCAGCTTCGGGCAGTGGCTGGCGGGCGTCAACCCGCTGCCCGCCAACCTCGCCGTGCTGGTCGCGCTCTGGGCGGTGGCGTACCGGTGCCCGTTCCGCTGGAGCCTGGCCGCGGGCCTGGTGACGGAGCTGGGGGTGTTCCTGGCCCTGGCCAGGTGGGACACGCCCACCTTGGGGATGTTCCTCAGCGCCTCGATCTTCACGGTGACGGTCTGGCTGACCGGCCTGTACGCCAGCACGCGCAGGCGATACCTGGAAGGGCTCGAAGAGCGCGCGGAACGGGCGGAACGCGAGCGCGACCAGCAGGCCAGGATGGCCGCCGCGGCCGAGCGTGCCAGGATCGCCAGGGAGCTGCACGACGTCGTGGCCCACAACGTCAGCGTGATGGTGGTGCAGGCCGACGGCGCGGGCTATGCCCTCGACAGCGATCCCGAGCAGGCCCGCGAGGCCGTCCGGGCCATCTCCAAGACCGGCCGCGCCGCGCTCGCCGAGATGCGCAGGCTGGTCGGCGTCCTGCGCGAGGGCGAGCAGGACGGCACCGACTACACCCCGCAGCCGGGGCTCGGCCAGCTGGAGGACCTGGTACGCGGCTCGGCCGTGCCCGCGCGGCTCCAGGTCGGCGGCGTGCCCGTCGAGCTGCCCGAGGGCCAGCAGCTCGCGGTCTACCGCATCGTCCAGGAGGCCCTCACGAACGCGCTCAAGCACGGCGGCCCGGGCGCCCAGGCGCTCGTGGAGATCGACTACAGCGGCCCTGAGCTCGTCGTACGCGTGACCGACGACGGCAGGGGCGCGGCGGCTCCCAGGAGCGCCGACGGTCACGGCCTGATCGGCATGCGCGAGCGGGTCGGCATGTACGGCGGCGCCGTGTCGGCGGAGCCCCTGCGGGGCGGCGGGTTCGAGGTGCTGGCCAGGTTGCCCATGGTCAAGGCGGCATAGAGGAGGTGGCCGGGTGATTCGCGTGATGCTGGTCGACGATCAGGAGTTGCTGCGCGCCGGGTTCAGGATGGTGCTCGCGGCCCAGCCGGACATCGAGGTGGTGGCCGAGGCCGGCGACGGCGCCGCGGCGCTGGAGCGGCTGGAGACCACCGAGGTGGACGTCGTGCTCATGGACGTGCGCATGCCGGTCATGGACGGCGTCGAGGCCACCAGCCGCATCCGGGGGCCGAAGGTGCTGATCCTGACCACGTTCGACCTCGACGAGTACGCGTTCGCCGCGGTCAAGGCGGGCGCGGCCGGGTTCCTGCTGAAGGACGTGCCGCCGGCCGACCTGGTCGACGCGATCAAGATCGTGCACGCGGGCGACTCGGTGGTGTCGCCGAGCACGTTACGGCGGATGCTGGACAGGTTCGCCGCGCAGCTCCCGACGGACGACCCGGTGGCGACGGCCGACCTGACACCGCGCGAGCGGGAGGTGCTGCTCATGGTGGCCCGCGGCCTGTCCAACATGGAGATCGCCGGCCGCCTGCAGGTGGCGGAGGCGACGGTGAAGACGCACCTGGGGCGGGTGCTGGCCAAGCTGGGGCTGCGGGATCGGGCCCAGGTCGTGGTGTACGCGTACGAGGCCGGGCTGATCGTGCCGTCGCATCGACCCGAAAGTCATCGGCCGGAAGTCATCGACCGAAAGTCTGACCGGAGTCATCTGTAGTCCTACACGAAGTCCATCCGCAGGTCCCACAGATCCTGAACTTTCCACTCCTAGCGTGGTTCGCGTTGAAAAACCGCGACAAGGAGTGAAAGTGACGCTCACCGATACCCGGCGCCAGGCCCCGCCCGCGGTGGTGGCCAGAGATCTGACCAAGGTGTACGGCGAAGGCGACGCCCAGGTGCACGCCCTCCACGCGGTGAACGTGTCCTTCGCCACCGGGGCCTTCACCGCGATCATGGGCCCGTCGGGCTCGGGCAAGTCCACGCTGATGCACTGCCTGGCCGGGCTCGACGCCGCCACCTCGGGCACCGTGCACATCGGCGATGTGGAGCTGACCGGGCTGACCGACCGGCAGCTCACGCTGCTGCGCCGCGAGCGGATCGGGTTCGTCTTCCAGGCCTTCAACCTGCTGCCCACGCTCACCGCCGAGCAGAACATCCGCCTGCCGCTGGACATCGCCGCCCGCCAGGCGGACCAGCAGCTGTTCGACCGGGTGATCGAGACCGTCGGGCTGAAGGACCGGCTCGGACACCGGCCGAGCGAGCTGTCCGGCGGCCAGCAGCAGCGCGTGGCCGTGGCCAGGGCACTGATCAGCAAGCCCCAGGTGATCTTCGCCGACGAGCCCACGGGGAACCTGGACTCCGGCAGCGGGGCAGAGGTCCTGTCCTTCCTGCGCACCTCCGTACGCGAGCTGGGCCAGACCATCGTCATGGTCACGCACGACCCGGTGGCCGCCTCGTACGCCGACCGCGTGGTGTTCCTGCGCGACGGCGAACTGGTCACCGAGATCGGCTCGCCGACACCGCAGTCCGTGCTGGACACGCTCGTCCAGCTGGAAAGGGCGTGACGAGGTGCTGAAGACGGCACTGGCCGGGCTGCGCGCGCACAAGCTCAGGCTGCTGCTCACCTCGCTGGCGATCACGCTGGGCGTGGGGTTCATCGCGGGCACGTTCGTGCTGAACGACACCGTGCAGGCCGGGTTCGCGCAGCGCGTCACGGCCGACGCGGGCAAGGTGGACGTGGCCGTGCTGCCCAAGGGCCCCGACGCGGTGCTGCCGGAGCGCGTCCTGGAACAGGTGCGTGCCCTGGACGGCGTCACCGAGGCGCAGGGCCTGATCCGTGCCGCCGCGCCCGTGCTCGGCAAGGACGGCAAGACCGTCGGGAACGCCCCCACCACGGCCCTGTCCATCGTCCGGGGGCCGCTCGACCGGACCGACATCGTCTCGGGCACCGGCCCCGGCACCGACGACCAGGCCGCCGTGCTCGACAAGAACACCGCCAAGGCCCAGGGCTTCAAGCCCGGCGACACGCTCACGGTGCTCGACGCCAAGCAGCGCAAGCACCGGTTCAGGCTGGTCGGGCTGCTCGACCCCGGCGTGGACCAGGAGCTCTCCTACACCGGCGCGGTCGGCTTCACCACCGCCACCGCGCAGCGGATGACGGGCGCGGAGGGTTACCGCGAGATCGACGTGGCGGGCCGAGTCCCCGGGCTGAAGCAGGCCGTCGCGGCGGCCGTGGGCGGCGCGTACGTGGTCAAGACCGGCGGCGAGCTGGCCGACGACCTGGCCAGGGCGGCCGGGGTGGAGACCCGCATGTTCACGCTGGGCCTGCTGATGTTCGGCGTCGTGGCGATGATGGTGGCCGCGCTGGTCATCTACAACACCTTCAACATCCTCGTCGCGCAGCGCACCAGGGAGATGGCGCTGCTGCGGTGCATCGGGGCCACGCGCGGGCAGGTGTTCGGCTCGATCGTGCTGGAGTCCACGGTGGTGGGGCTGATCGCCTCCGCGCTCGGCCTGGTCATCGGGTACGGCCTGGCCTCGCTCACGCTGACGGTCCTGGCCTCGTTCGACGCCCCGCTGCCCACGGACGCGGCCGTCACCCTCAGCCCCGCCACGATCGGGATCGGCCTGGCCGTCGGCCTGGCGGTCACGATGTGCGCGGCCCTGCTGCCCGCCAGGTCGGCCACCCGGGTCGCGCCGATCGCGGCGCTGCGGAGCCAGGCCGAGGAGCAGACGTTCCGCGCGAGCCTCGTACGCGGCGTCTTCGCCGCGCTCTTCCTGGTGGCGGGGCTCGGCACGACGGCCGTCGGCGTCTTCGCGCTCACGCCCGGCCAGCAGGTCTCGCTCTTCGTCGTCATGGCCGGGGGCGCGCTGACGTTCCTGGCCGTGCTGATCCTGGGCCCGGTGATGGTCAAGCCGCTGAGCACGCTGGTCGGCTGGATCCCCGGCAGGCTCTTCGGGGTGCCGGGACGGCTCGCGGTGGACAACTCGGGCCGCAACCCCAAGCGGGCCGCGACCACCACGGTCGCGCTGACCATCGGCGTGACGCTCATGACGCTGATCTCGGTGGTCACCGCATCCACCAGGCTGACGTTGACGGCCAAGCTGGACGACCAGTTCCCGATCGACTACATGCTGGCCGGCCAGCAGCGCGAGGCGGTCATCCCCCGGTCCGTGGCCACGGAGCTGCGCGGCAGGCCGGAGCTGGCCTCCGTGGCGCAGGTGCGCGCCACCAAAGCCGAATTCTCGGACCGGCGGCTCGAGGTCGGCACGTTCAGCGGGGCGATCGACCCGTCCGTGACCGCCGGCTCCATGAAGGGCTTCGGCCCCGGGCAGGCGGCGGTGGCCGACAACGTGGCCACGGAGCGGGGTGTGCGGCTCGGGGACTCGGTCTCGCTGAAGACCAGGGAGGCCGGGGTCGTCTCGCTGAAGGTGGTGGCGCTGCTCGACGGGGCCCAGTCGACGCTGCCGTCGGTCATGGTCGCGGAGGCGGCGTTCGACACGTACTTCGGCGCTCTGCCCGACTCCCGCGTCCTGATCAACATCAAGGACGGCGTGGCGCCCGAGCGGGCCCGCAAGGTGGTGGACGCCGCCGTCGCGGCCTACCCGACCGTGCAGGTGTCCAGCTCGACGGAGGTACGCGGCCAGTTCGACGAGACGCTGGACATGCTGCTCATGATCATCACCGGGCTGCTGGGGCTGGCGATCCTGATCTCGCTCCTGGGCATCGCCAACACGCTCTCCCTGTCGGTCCACGAGCGCACCCGGGAGTCGGCGCTGCTGCGCGCCCTGGGCCTGACCCGGCCGCAGCTGCGCCGGATGCTGTCCGTCGAGGCGCTGGTGCTCGGGCTGATCGGAGCGCTGGTGGGGGTGGTGCTCGGCGGGGTCTTCGGCTGGGCCGCGATCAGGGTGATGGTGGACGGGGCCGTCCTGTCGGTGCCCACCGGGCAGATCGCGCTGTTCGTGCTGCTGTCCGGGGCGGCCGGCGTGCTGGCCGCCGTGCTCCCGGCCCGCCGCGCGGCACGCGCCTCGATCGTCGGCTCGCTCGCCGCCGGCTGACCCTTCGGTCCGCCCGGCCGACCCGGTGGGGCACCCGCTCGGGGGCGCTTGAGCCTCACGTGCGACGGCCGACTCTCGTGCGCGGCGCCCCGCCCCCTCGTGCGCGGCCCCGGCCTCTCGTACGCGGCCTCGGCCTCTCGTGCGCGGGGTTGCGGCTTCCTCAGCGTGGTGTGCGGCCGGGCCAGAGGTCGGCGACCGACTCGGGGTCGAGGAGCGGGCGGGCCACCACCTCACCGGTGGCGCGGTCGATCACGATGCACCCGCCCCCGATCGTCTCCGGCAGCGAGGCCGGGTCGTCGGGTTCGAGCTCGCGTACCCACGCCACATATCCGTCGCGGAACCCATGCACCCCCACCGGCACCGCCTCGTCGGACGCCAGCACGCCGTTGAAGTACTCCTCGGCCAGTGCCCTGGCCTGGTCGAGGTTCATCGCGGCCATCCCTGCCGGTCGAGGATCACGCAGAACACCCCGGTCACCGTCATATAGGCCGGTTCGACGGACATGTGCCCCCTCTGAGCGTCGATCCAGATCACCTCGCCGTCGTAGTTCACCGCGTTCCAGGCGTGGGAGCCGCCTCCGGGCCAGCGCACCACGATGGCGGCAGCGGCCCCGTGCCCGGCGTCGCGCAGCCGCCGCGCGATCATCGGATAGGCGTGTCGCCCCTGCCCCGCGCACTGGAAGCGCTGCCCTACCCACCGCTCGATCCTGGCCAGGCTCCCCTCCTCGCCGGTCAGCAGGGGCCGGCCGATCCGGTCGTACTCCGGGAATCTGGGCGCGGCCGTGGCGGGCTCGCCGTGCCAGGTGGACAGCACGGCCAGCGCGCAGTCTGCGGCGTTGGAGGCCCGGAACGGGTCGTCGGCGGGCCCGCCGCCGTTGATCAGCCGCACCCAGGTGCCGCGCGGGTCGGGGAAGCGATCGCCGGGCCGCAGCGCCTCGGCAAGGTCCTGCTCCACCTGCGGGTCCGGCTGTGCGAGCCCACCCGGCATCCCGTACGGCCTGGAGTCGGCGAGCCTGGACGGCCGGCGCGTCCGGTCGAACCAGTCGCCCTCCTCTACGTCGAGGAGGTCACCCGGCATATCGGATATGTCGGGTCGCTCGGACCGCTGATCACCGTCGGACCAGCGATCGTGCCCGGACCGGCGATCGCGGTCGGACCGAAGATCACGATCCCCGGTCCGGTGGTCACGGTCGGGCTGAGGATCGCGGTCGGATCGGGGATCGGGACCGGTTCGGGGGTCGGCGGGTGCTCCGGGCTCTAAGGTGGCCGGGCCTCCCGAAGAGCGCGCGGGAGCGGTGCCGGTCTCGGCGGCGCGCTCGTAGTCGAGCCACCGCACCCCCTCCGCCACCACAGGGTTGTACTGTCCGTCTGGAAGGACCCACCGGACGCCCGGCTTGCGCTCGCGGAACACGTCCTACCCCCTGTCCTGCTCGACGACCGATCGTAGAGGGGTCGCCGGGGCAGGGAGGGGAAGTCGGCAAGATTCTTCGCCAGAACCATGGGCCGTACCTGCGGAAACAGGGACAAGCGGGACTCAGGTCACCTTCACCGTGATGGTGTGCCAGCCGGTGGCGCCGTCGGGCGGGGGCGGGGCCTCCTGGTCGGTCTGGGTACGCCCGGCGGCGTCGGTCGCCCGTACCTGGATCGTGTGCTCCCCCGCCGTGGCGTCCCAGTCGATCGACCACTGCCGCCAGGTGTCGGGCCCCGGCACCTCGGCCAGCCTCGCCTGCCGCCACTGCCCCCGATCGACCCTGACCTCCACGGCGTCCACCCCGGTGTGCTGCGCCCAGGCCACACCGGCGATCGTGGCTCGCCCGGCCTTCAGGGAATCGCCCGACTTGGGCACGTCGATCCGCGACTGCGTCTTGATGGGCCCCTTGGCCGCCCAGCCGCGCGGCGTCCAGTACGCCTCGTCCTGGTCGAATCTGGTCACCTTGATGTCCACGACCCACTTGGTGGCCGACACGTACCCGTACAGACCGGGCACCACCTGGCGCACGGGGAAGCCGTGGGCCACAGGGAGGGCCTCGCCGTTCATCGCGATCGCGAACAGCGCGTCGCGGCCGTCCATGACCACGTCAACCGGGGTGCCGCAGGTGAAGCCGTCGGCCGAGGTGGACAGGAGCATGTCGGCGCCGGACCGGAGCCCGGCCCGGCGCAGCACCTCGGCCATGCGGACGCCGAGCCAGCGGGCGTTGCCGACGTACTCGCCGCCGACCTCGTTGGAGACGCAGGTGAGCGTGACGTCGGCCTCGGTGAGCGGCATGCCGAGAAGCTCCTGGTACGTGAGCTCGACCGGCCGGTCGACCATGCCGTGGATGCGCAGCGTCCAGGAGTTGGGATCCACCTGGGGGACGACCAGCGCGGTGTCGACCCTATAGAAGTCACGGTTATTCGTAATAAATGGAGACAAGCCCCTGATGTGGAGGTCTGCGCCTGCCGGGAGGGGTCTGGCGGGGGTCGCGGGCCTGGGCAGCGCCACCCTCACCCGCGCGGCGTCCACGGCCCGCCGCCCGCCGAGCGCCTGCCCGAGCACGGCGCCGCCGATCGCGACCACCGCCCCACCGGCGGCTCCGGTCAGCAGCCGCCGCCGGTCGAACGTCCACAGGTCCGCCCCGGCCAGCATGACCGCAGGCCGCTCCACGCCGTCACGGGCCTCACCGCTGCCGTCCCTCCTGGCACCGGCGGACTCGGTGGCACCGGTGGGCTGGGGAGCGTCAGTGGGCTGGGTGGCGTCAGTGGGCTCGGTGGACTCGGTGGACTCGGTCGCATTGGCGGGCTCGGTGGCAGCGGCGTTTTCGGGCACACCGGCGGACCCGATCGCGGCGGTGCTGGGGGGCTGGGTGGCGTTGGCGGGTGGGGACGTCGGAAGGGTGAGGGGCTCGCCTGCTGCCCGCCGTACCAGCCATCCCAGCGTCCAGGCGCCGGCCGCCACCCCCACCAAGGTCGGCAGCACGTCCAGGATCCCGGCCTCCGGCCGGGTCAGCACCGCCGCCAGGCCGATCGCCGCGAAAACGGCCAGCCCGGCGAAGCCGTAGGCGAGCCTGCGGACGGCCAGCGTCCCGATGAGAGGCGCGATCACGCCGAGCACCACGATCAGCACGCCCGCGATGAGGACCGTCTTGTCGTTCTCGCCGAACGTCCTGATCGCGAAGTCCTTGACCGGAGCGGGCGTCAGGTCGATCGTCGCGTCGCCCACCGCCACCACGGGCGACGACTTGGCCCCGGCGAACGCGGCCACGAGCTGCGCGATCCCGAGGGCCACGCCCCCGGCCACCAGCCCCATCAGGGCCCGCGCCCAGGCGGGCACCACCGAATTACTCTGCACAGTCCGACGTTACGCCGCCCGGCCCCGAGCGGTTCTTACACGGTGGTTACGAGCTGAGCAGATCGCGCACGACGGGCGCCAGCGCGCGGAAGGCCCGGCCCCGGTGGCTGATCGCGTCCTTCTCCTCCGGCGACAGCTCGGCCGTCGTGCGCTCCTCGCCGTCGGGCACGAAGATCGGGTCGTACCCGAACCCGTTGGACCCCCGGCGGGCGGAGATCAGATGGCCCTGGAGCGCGCCCTCCACCACCCGGGACTCCCCCGAGGGCAGCGCCAGCGCGGCGGCGCAGGCGAAGTGCGCGGTCAGCTTGTCGGCGGGCACGTCGGAGACCTGCGCGAGCAGCAGGTCCAGGTTGGCCTGGTCGTCGCCGTGCCGCCCCGACCAGCGGGCGGAGAAGACGCCCGGCATGCCGCCCAGCACGTCGACGCAGAGCCCCGAGTCGTCGGCCACCGCGGGCAGCCCCGACCCCTGAGCCACGGCGTGCGCCTTGAGCAGCGCGTTTTCCTCGAACGTGACGCCGGTCTCGGCGACGTCGCCGATCGAGGGGAACTCCTCGAGCCCGACGATGTCGAACCCGGACAGGATCCGGCGCAGCTCCGCGATCTTGCCCGCGTTGCGGGTGGCCAGCACGATCTTCATGAGCCCAGGGCTTCCTGCTGGATCAGCGTGAGCTCCTCGCAGCCGGTCGTCGCCAGGTCGAGGAGCTGGTTGAGCGCCGCGCGGTCGAAGGGGGCGCCCTCGGCGGTGCCCTGCACCTCGACGAAGCTGCCCTCGCCGGTCATCACGACGTTCATGTCGGTCTCGGCGGCCACGTCCTCGGTGTAGCAGAGGTCGAGCAGCGGCACCGAGCCGACCACCCCGACGGACACGGCCGCGACCGAGCCGATCAGCGGCTCGCCCGGGCACATCCGGCGCTCGCGCATCCAGGCGATCGCGTCGGCGAGCGCGACATAGGCACCGGTGATCGCGGCGGTCCTGGTGCCGCCGTCGGCGTCCAGCACGTCACAGTCGAGCAGAATGGAGTTTTCCCCCAACGCCTTGTAATCGACGCAAGCGCGGAGGGAACGCCCGATCAGCCGGGAAATCTCGTGGGTCCGGCCGCCGATTTTGCCGCGGACCGATTCGCGATCGTTGCGAGTATTGGTCGCCCGGGGCAGCATGGCATATTCGGCCGTAACCCACCCCTGGCCGCTGCCCCTTCGCCACCGGGGCACGCTGTCCTGGACCGAGGCCGCGCACAGCACCCGCGTGTTGCCGAATTCGACCAGCACCGATCCCTCGGCGTGAGCGAGCCACTGCCTGGTGATGGTTATGGGACGAAGCTGGTCAGGGTTGCGGCCATCCTGTCGGGACATGCAGATCACCCTATCTCCGCGCCACCACACTCTTGACCAAATGTGTCCGCCACATGGATCCTTACGCAATGACAACGGGGGTGTTGCGTAACCCTGACTTCCTGCGGTTCCTCAGTTCGCACGTTGCCAGTGAACTAGGCGCGAATATCTCCCGTGTTGCGCTTCCACTGGCGGCCGTGCTCGCGCTGAACGCCGGTCCGGTGGAGATCGGCGTCCTGTCAGCACTGCAGACGACGGCCTTCCTGCTGATCGGCCTGCCCGCGGGGGTGTGGGTCGACCGGATGCGCCGGCGGCGCGTGATGCTGGCCTCCGACCTGGCCAGGTTCCTGCTGCTCGCCAGCATCCCGCTGGCCGCGGAGCTGGGGCTGCTGACGATCGGCCTGATGTTCGCCATCGCGCTGCTGGCCGGCGTGGCCCAGGTCTTCAACGACGTGGCGGACCAGACGTACCTGCCGGAACTGGTCGGCACCGGGCAGCTCACCGACGGCAACTCCAAGCTGGAGATCGTGCGGTCGGGCTCGTTCCTGTCCGGGCCGGCCGTGGGGGGCGCGCTGGTGCAGCTGCTGGGGGCGCCGCGCACGCTGTTCGCCACCGCGCTCGGCGCGCTCGCCTCGGTGGTCTTCCTGGGCACGATCAAGGCCCCCGACAAGCCGCCCGCCGTCACCGAGCGCACCCCGCTGCTGCGCGGCATCCGCGAGGGCCTGTCGTTCCTGTGGCGCGACCGGCTGCTGCGCATGTTAGCCACCTCGACGGTGGCCGGAAACCTGTGCACCAGCGCCGTGCTCGGCCTGTCGGTGCTGTTCCTGGCCCAGGTGGTCAAGCTGCCCCCCAGCACCATCGGCCTGCTGCTCATGTCGGGCGGCATCGGCGGCCTGATCGGCGGCTTCACCGGCTCCTGGCTGTCCAGGCGGTACGGCACCGCCAGGATGACCTGGCTGGCGGTCATCCTGGGCTCGCCCTTCGGCCTGCTGCTGCCGATGACGCAGGCCGACTGGCGGGTGGTGTGCTTCGCGATCACTTCGATCGCGCTCACTTGGAGCGCGACATTGTTGAACGTGGGCCAGGTCACCTACCGCCAGACCGTGACCCCCGAGCATCTGCTCGGCCGCGTCAACGCGTCGGTGAGGTTCATGACCTGGGGCATCATGCCGCTGGGAGCGCTGTTCGGCGGGCTCTTGGCCCAGCAGATCGGGGTGCGCGAGGCCCTGTGGGTGATCATGGGGGCCCGGCTGCTGACCTTCGTGCCGCTGCTGTTCTCCCCGTTGCCCCGCATGCGCGACTTCACCCAGGCTCAGGCCAGGTCGTAGACCGCGCCGCTGCGGGCCAGCTCGATCGGGCCGTCGAAACCGCCTCCCATCGCCTCCTCGAGCACGGTGGCCTGGTCGTTCCACGGGACGAGGTGGGTGAGCACGAGCCGTCCGACGCCGGCCTCGGCCGCGTGCCGGGCGGCCTGGCGGCCGGTCAGGTGCAGGTCGGCGGGCAGGTCCGGGCCCTCCACGAACGACGCCTCGCACAGCAGCAGGTCGGCGCCCGTGGCCAGCTTCACCAGCTCGCTCGACTCGCCGGTGTCGCCGGAGTAGGCCACGCACCGGCCGCCGCCGGTCACGCGGAAGCCGTACGCCTCGACCGGGTGGTTGACCAGCCCGGCGGTCAGCGTGAACGGCCCGATCTCGAACGAGCCCGGCGCCAGCGGCACGAAGTCGAACGCGGTCTCCAGGCCCGGCTCGTCCGGCATCCCGTACGCGGCCGACAGCCGGGCGGGCGCGTCGGCCGGCGCGTAGACGGGCAGGGTGGGGTACGGCGCGCCGGGCCCGTACGTGCGGACCACGTGGTAGGAGCAGAGATCGAGACAGTGGTCGGCATGCAGGTGCGACAGGCAGATCGCGTCCACGTCGTACACGCTGATGTGGCGTTGGAGCGCGCCGAGCGACCCGTTGCCGAGGTCGAGCAGCAGCTTGAACCCGTCCGCCTCGATGAGGTAGCAGGACGCGGGGCTGTCGGGCCCGGGGAAGCTGCCCGAACACCCGACGATGGTCACCTTCATGTGGGCTCCTTCCCGATGCGACGCTCCGCGTCGCTACCCGGCCGCCGGAATCCGGTGTCGTCGCTCGTCAGTCCCGACACCGGCGCGGCCGAGTGGCCGTTAGAGGTAGTACCCCCCACTGGTGCGACTTCGACCACATCGATCTCCGGCCCCAGGAACCGTCGCCCGAGCCGGGCGAAGAGCAGGGAGTCGCCGGTGGCGCGGAAGCGGTGCCGGGGGGTGGCCTCGCCTCCCGCCGCCAGATCGCGGTCGTGCAGGATCCGGTAGACGTCCTTGGCCGTCTCCTCGGCGCTGGAGACCAGCGTGACACCGTCGCCGACGACATAGGAGATGGCGCCGGTGAGCAGCGGGTAGTGGGTGCAGCCGAGGATGAGGGTGTCGCACCCGGCGGCCCTGATGGGCTCCAGGTACTCGCCCAGGACCTCGATGAGCTCGTCGCTCATCGTCTCCCCGCGCTCGACGTACTCCACCAGGCGTGGGGCGGCCACGCCGGTGAGCTGCACGTCGGGCGCCGCGGTGAAGGCGTCGTGGTAGGCCATGGACTCGATGGTGGCCCTGGTGGCGATCACGCCGACCCTGCCCGTACGGGTGGCGCGCACCGCTCGCCTGGTGGCGGGCTGGATCACCTCGACGACCGGCACGTCGTAACGCTCGCGGGCGTCGCGCAGCACCGCGGCGCTGGCGCTGTTGCAGGCGATCACGAGCATCTTCACGCCGTGGTCGACGAGGTGGTCCATCACCTCCAGGGCGTAGGCGCGGACCTCGGCAATGCGTTTCGGCCCGTACGGCTGACGGGCCGTGTCGGCCACGTACGTAATGGACTCATAGGGCAACTGGTCGATGATCGCGCGCGCGACCGTCAGGCCGCCGACCCCGCTGTCGAAGATCCCAATACTCGCGTCCGGCACGCTCTAGAGGGTAGGCGACCTGCACGATCAACTCTGCGTAAGAATGCTCACAGGTACGACACGGCGGCGTGCGGGGGGTGTTGTCTTGGTCACATCCGGGCCGGTCAGCCGCGTCCGACCCGGGCGAGTTGGCGCGACTGGGCCACGAGGCGGCCCGTGGAGTCGCGTACCTCGACCTCCTCGTCGAACCAGCCGTCCGAGACCAGCCGGCCGCTGCCGAGCAGCGTGAGCCAGCCGGGGGCGGGCAGCGCCCGCAGGTGCCAGGTGAGGTCCACGGTCGGCGCCCAGCCCCGCGCGCCCGCCGAGAACACCACCGGCGGCAGCGCGTCCACGGCCAGCGCCAGCACGTACGGGTCCGGGTCCTGCGGCTCGGCCATCCTGAAGTACGCCCGCGACTCCGGCCTGCCGGAGGGCTCGCCCTTCAGCCAGCCGATCGTGGGCGGGTCGAAGAGCAGCTCCATGCGGGCGTTCAGGTTCATGCCCGACTCGGGCTTGGGGTCGGGGAGCCTGGCGCAGTCCTCGATGCCGGGCATGTTATACGCCGATTTTTCGGCATAAATCGGCTCGACCTCGTGCAACGTGGCCGTCGTGATCAGCCCCTCGATGTGCGCCACGTCGTCCTGGACGAGCGTGGCCCTGGCGAACGCGGCCGTCCTGCCCGCCTTGAGCGGCTCGATCCTGATCTGCGCGGGCCCGGCGACCGGCGCCTTCAGGAACTGCGCCGTCGTGCTCACCGGATGCTCGAACGGCGAGGCGTCCACCGCCGCGCGCAGGATCACGGCCATGAGGTAGCCGCCGTTGAGGGGGCCGCCGATGGCGTATCCGGGGTCGAGGCACACGTCGTAGGTGCCCTCGTCGATCCTGATCGCCTGAGTCGCCTCGTCGAACTTGGTCATCCGCGCCCGCCTCAACTCCGGAATTATGTTCTAGCGCCCGCATAGTCTATGGCATCCCCCTATCAGCGTGCCTACCTGCGAAAACATGATTCGGTTGAGAAAGTTCGATCATGGCAAGTGTCACCGAACTCCTCGGTCAGTCCGTTTGGGACTCCGACGGGATATGGGTCGGCCACGTGGTCGACATCCGCGTGATCAAGCACAGGGGCGAGCTCCAGAAGAGCCACACCGTCTACGGGCTGATCGTCTCCAGCCGCCGCGCGCCGCTGCTGCTCGGCCTCACCCGGGAGAACCAGGGCCGCGCGTCCTGGCTCTCCCGCTCGCTGTCCCGCCTGGTCTATGTGGGCTGCACATTCGTGCCGTGGTCGTGCGTGATCGACTACGGAAGTGGCGAGGTCCACATCAATGCGCTCAGAAAGGAACTCAGCAGGGTCTGAATCTCACTTCAGCACATTGCAAGCGCCCGTCTAGCAACATCAGCTAACTTCTCTGTGGTCAAAAGTCCACATTGTGAGTTGAGTGATGTCTGCGAATAATCCCCCCTACGGCCAAGATCCTGACCGGACCACGGCGTACAACTGGAACCAGGGGCAGCAGCCGGAGAACCCCCCGACGATGCCTCAGTCATCGGGACAGCCGTACCCGCCGCAGCAGCCCTACCAGCAGGGGGGCTACGGCCAGCAGGCGTCCTACGGACAGCAGCAGCAGCCGTACAACCCCCAGCAGGGGTACGGGCAGCAGCAGCCGACCTACGACGCCGGCTACGGCCAGCAGGGCTCGTACGGCCAGCAGCAGAACTGGCAGCAGGGCCAGCAGCAGGGCCAGCAGGCCCAGGGCGGCTGGCAACAGCAGCAACCGCAGCAGGGTTGGCAGCAGGAGCAGCAGGGCTGGCAACAGCAGGGCCAGGGCTGGCAGCAGGAACAGCAGCAGCAAGGTTGGCAGAACGACCAGTACGCCCAGGGCGGCTGGCAGCAGCAGGGGCCCGAGGGGTTCGGCCCGGCGCAACCGGCCAAGAAGGGCCGCAAGACCTGGATCATCGCCGCGGCCGCCGCGCTCGCGGTGATCCTGCTCGGCGGCGGCACCGTGTGGGCCATGGGCGCCATCGGCGGCGGCGGTACGCAGCCGAACGAGGTCCTGCCCGCCAACTCGATCGCCTACGCCCGGCTCGACCTGGACCCGGCCGCGAACCAGAAGCTGGCGCTGTTCCAGATCGCCAGGAAGTTCACGGTCACCAAGGACTCCTTCACCGGCGAGGACCCGCGCAAGGCGCTCTTCGACACGATCAACTCCGACTCCGACTCCAAGGTCGACTTCGCCAAGGACGTCGACCCCTGGCTGGGCAGCAGGGTCGGCTTCGCCGCCGTGCCGTCGGGCAAGGAGGAGCCCGACTTCGCGGTGGCCGTCCAGATCAAGGACGAGGCGCAGGCCAAGGCCGGCATCGCCAAGCTGATGAAGGGCGAGAAGTACGGCCTCGCCTTCCGTGACGACTACGCGCTGCTGAGCTCGACCCAGGCGCTGGCCGACAAGTTCGCGAAGTCCGAGGGCAGCCTGGCCGACAACGCCGAGTTCAACGACGACATGGGCGCGGTCGGCGAGCAGGGCGTGCTGTCGTTCTGGGCCGACATGGGCGGGCTCATGGAGGTGGCCAAGAAGGAGGTCCCGGCCGAGCAGGCCGCCCTCGTGGACCAGGTCAAGGACGCCAGGTTCGCCGGCGCGCTGCGCTTCGACAGCGCGTACGTCGAGCTCGCCGGCCTCGTGCGCGGCGCCAAGGGCATGACCCCCGAGGGTGACCTGCCCAAGGCCAACCTGGGCACGCTGCCCGCCACCACGGCGGGTGCGGTGTCGATCTCCGGCCTCGACCAGATGGTCACCAAGCAGTGGGACCAGATCCAGAAGCAGGCCGCGGCGAGCGGCGGCGCCGAGGTCAAGCAGATGCTGGAGCAGGCGCAGAGCCAGCTCGGGATCCAGCTGCCCGGCGACCTGGCCACGATCTTCGGCAAGAACTTCACGCTCGCCGTGGACAGCCAGGGCCTGGGCGGCGACCAGATCAAGGGCGGCGTGCGCATCGTCACCGACCCGGCCAAGGCGCAGGCCATCGTCGACAAGGTCCAGCAGGCGCTGACCTCCCAGGGTCAGGGCGCGCCGCAGATCGCCAAGGTCGCCGGCGACGGCGTCTTCACCGTGGCGACGTCGGACGAGTACGCCAAGCAGCTGGCCGGTGAGGGCACGCTGGGCGACTCGGAGACGTTCCAGACGGCGATCCCCAACGCGGACGACGCCAACTACGCGGTCTTCGTGGACCTGGACAAGGTGGAGAGCCTCTACCTCAAGTCCATGCAGGGCGACGACAAGGCCAACCTCCAGGTGCTGCGGGCCGTCGGGATGAGCGGCACGCAGACCGACACCGAGGCGACGTTCTCGCTGCGGGTCCTGTTCAACTGAGCCGAAAACCGAACAGGCGGCCGGTCCCTCGTGGACCGGCCGCCTGTTCGTGCTGTATCAGGCCCAGAGCTGGCCTTCGAGGCGCTCTTCCGCCTCCTCCAGGGTGCCCTCGTAGGCGCCCGTGGACAGGTATTTCCAGCCGCCGTCGGCCACCACGAACGCGACGTCGGCGCGCTCGCCCGCCTTGACCGCCTTCCTGGCCACGCCCAGCGCCGCGTGCAGCGCCGCGCCGGTCGAGACGCCGGCGAAGATGCCCTCGGAGGCCAGCAGCTCGCGCGTGCGCCGCAGCGCGTCGGCCGAGCCCACGGAGAAGCGGGTGGTCAGCACGGACTCGTCGTAGAGCTCGGGGATGAAGCCCTCGTCCACGTTGCGCAGCCCGTAGACCAGCTCGCCGTAGCGCGGCTCGGCGGCGACGATCTGCACGCCGGGCACCCGCTCGCGCAGGAACCGCCCGACGCCCATCAGCGTGCCCGTCGTGCCGAGCCCGGCCACGAAGTGGGTGACGGTGGGCAGGTCCTCGAGGATCTCCGGGCCGGTGGTCTCGTAGTGCGAGCGCCAGTTGGCCGGGTTTCCGTACTGGTAGAGCATCACCCAGGAGGGATTCTGGGCCGCGAGTTCCTTGGCCACGCGCACGGCCTCGTTGGAGCCGCCCGCCGCGGGCGAGGAGATGATCTCCGCGCCCCACATGCGCAGGAGCTGACGGCGCTCCTCCGAGGTGTTCTCGGGCATCACGCAGATCAGCTTGTAGCCCTTGAGCTTGGCCGACATGGCGAGCGAGATGCCCGTGTTACCGCTGGTGGGCTCGAGGATCGTGCAGCCGGGCGTGAGCCGGCCGTCCTTCTCGGCCTCCTGGATCATCCACAGGGCGGGCCTGTCCTTGATCGACCCGGTCGGGTTGCGGTCTTCGAGCTTGGCCCAGATCCGCACGTCGGCGGAGGGCGACAACCTCGGCAGCCCCACGAGGGGCGTGCGGCCGACCGAGTCGATCAGCGAGTCGAACCGCATGTCACCCGCCGGCGACGGCAGGCAGCACGGTCACCGTGTCGCCGTCGGACAGCGGCGTGCCCAGGCCGCCCAGGAAGCGCACGTCCTCGTCGTTCAGGTAGACGTTGACGAAGCGGCGCAGGCTGCCCGCGTCGACCAGGCGCTCCTTGATGCCGGGGTGGCGCGACTCCAGATTGCTGATCAGCTCTTCGAGGGTGGCGCCCTCGGCGTCGACGGCCTTGGCGCCGCCGGTGTAATTACGCAGGATGGTCGGAATGCGAACCTCGATGGCCATCGCGCTCAGTCTCCTCAGATCAGGTCGTCGTCCCATCGGCAGCAACACCGATGGCTACATGCGGATTCCGCGGGATCTTCCGGTAAGAAACCTGCTCGTCAGGGCTGCCGCCTTAGCGGCAGTGGAGCTGCAGGTTTCTCATCCGACAGTCGTAGACGACGACGGCAGGAGTATGCGCGAAGAGGAAACTCTGCACCGGCCTGACCATCATGGGAGAAACCTTACCTCTTCCTCGGTAATCACTCCGTCGAGGATCCGGTACGAGCGGAACTCCACCTTGTCCTCGTCCCGCGTGGAGACCAGGACGTAGTGGGCGTCCGGCTCGGAGGCATAGGAGACGTCGGTGCGCGACGGGTACGCCTCGGTGGCCGTGTGGGAGTGGTAGATCACGACGGGCTCCTCGTCGCGGTCGTCCATCTCACGCCAGACGCGCAGCTGCTCCATGGAGTCGAAGCGGTAGAAGGTGGGCGAGCGTTCGGCGTTCTCCATCGGGACGAACCGCTCGGGGACACCGTTCCTGCCGGCGATCACCCCGCACGCCTCGTCGGGGTGATCGGCACGGGCATGGGCGACGATCTTGTCCACCAGTTCCTGCGAGATCGACAGCATGCCCGGAAGTTACCAGAGCGCCCGGACCAGGCTGTCCTGGAGGTAGGTCAGCCAGTCGTAGGTGAGGTAGGCCGGGTAGCGGGGGTCGTCCTCGGACATCACGGCGATCTCGTCGTGGACCTCCTCGGTCACGTCGAGCTTGGTGCCGAGCGTCAGGCGCACGTCGTTGAGCGAGCGCAGCCAGGCCTGGGCCTGCTCGGGCGAGAGCTCCGCGCGGCCCGACCTGGCGGTGTCGAAGACGGTCTGCGCGTCGGCCCGCTTGCCGTCGCGCAGGGTGGCCTCGGTGTAGCGGCGGAACTCCGCCGAATCCTTCTCGTCCTCGTACGCCGACGGGAACAGCCTGGCCAGCACCGGGTCGGTCGGCGCCTCTCCCCCGCCGATGCCCAGCGCCCGCTCCAGCGGGTCGTCGCTGGTCCGCCCCGGCTCCACGATGCCCAGCATCATCGACACGAGCGAGCGCAGGAGCGAGACCTCCGCGGCCTCGAACTCCGCGACGACGACGCCGCCCTTGCCCGACGAAAACCCCGATGTCACGCGTGCCGCCTCACTGACCTCATGTGCCTCACTTGACCGAGTCCGGCTGGACCGTCGCCCACAGGCCGTAGGAGTGGAGAATCTGCACATCGCGTTCCATCTCTTCCCGCGTGCCACTGGACACGACGGCCTTGCCCTTGTGGTGTACGTCCAGCATGAGTTTTTCGGCCTTCTCTCTCGTGTAGCCGAAGACCGATTGGAAGACATAGGTCACGTAGGACATGAGGTTGACCGGGTCGTTCCAGACGATGGTCACCCATGGCAGATCGGGCCGGACGTCCGATGACGGACGCTCAACGGCGATTGGAGCGGTGCTACCCACATCCCCGAGTCTGCCCTATCTGGGCCGTAGTCTTCGAGTCGTGACAATGACCATGAGCACTGCGTTGCTCACAGATCACTATGAGCTGACGATGCTGCAGGCGGCGCTCCGGAGCGGGGCGGCGCACAGGCGCGCCGTTTTCGAGGTGTTCGCCAGACATCTGCCGGGTGGCAGGCGCTACGGGGTTGTCGCCGGGACCGGACGTGTCCTGGACGAGCTAGAACGCTTCCGTTTCAGTGAGGAAGAACTCACCTATTTGCGGAAGAGGCAGGTCGTCGACGACGACACTCTGGCGTTTCTCGCCGATTACCGGTTTTCCGGGAACGTCTACGGCTACCGCGAGGGCGACCTCTACTTCCCCGCCTCCCCGATCATGATCGTGGAGGGGACCTTCGCGGAGGCCGTGCTGCTCGAGACCCTCACCCTGTCGATCCTGAACCACGACTGCGCCATCGCCTCAGCGGCCTCCCGCATGACCAACGCCGCGGGCAAGCGGCCGATCATCGAGATGGGCTCGCGCCGCACGCACGAGGCCGCCGCCGTGGCCGCCGCCCGGGCCGCGTACATCGCCGGTTTCGCCTCCACCTCCAACCTCATGGCCGGGTACGCCTACGGCGTGCCCACGGCCGGCACGGCGGCGCACGCGTTCACGTTGCTGCACGACTCGGAGAAGGACGCGTTCGAGGCCCAGATCGCCTCACTCGGCCGCAAGACGACGCTGCTGGTGGACACGTACGACGTGGCCGAGGCGGTGCGCACGGCCGTGGAGCTGGCGGGGCCGGAGCTGGGCGCGGTCCGCATCGACTCCGGCGACCTGGCCGCCGCCGCGCAGGAGGTGCGCGAGCAGCTCGACGCGCTCGGGGCCTTCGAGACCCGCATCCTGGTCACCTCCGACCTGGACGAGTACGCCATCGCCGCGCTCGCCGCCGCCCCCGTCGACGGTTACGGCGTCGGCACGTCCCTGGTGACCGGGTCCGGCGTGCCCACGGCGGCCCTGGTGTACAAGCTGGTGGCGAGGGAGACGGCCACGGGCAAGCTGGAGGCCGTGGCCAAGCGCTCGGTGGGCAAGCCGTCGCGCGGGGGCCGCAAGCAGGCGTACCGGCTCCTGGACGACGTGGGCAACGTGGAGACCGAGCTGATCACCACCGGCGGCCTGGCCCCGGAAGGCGGCATCCCCTTGCTGCACGAGCTGGTGCGCGACGGGCAGGTCGTGGGCAGGGAGCCCCTGCCCGCCGCCCGCGAGCGCCACGCCGCCGCCATCGCCACCCTCCCCCAGGAGGCCCTGCACCTCGGCAGGGGGTACGCGGCCATCCCCACGGAGTTCGCCTGACCCTCCCCGCGGCAGCGGGGCGGCGGGTCGGACGGCGGGCCCTGTTATTAGAGTGCTGAATATGGGGACCGCATTGATCATCGTCGATGTGCAGAACGACTTCTGCGAGGGCGGCAGCCTGCCCGTGGCCGGCGGCTCGGAGGTGGCGGCGGCGATCACTCGCCACATGGCCGAACACGGCTATGACCACGTGGTGGCGACCCGCGACTACCACATCTCGCCCGGCGACCACTTCGCCGAATCGCCCGACTACGTCTCCAGGTGGCCGGCGCACTGCGTGGCCGGGACCCCGGGGGCCGACTTCCACCCGTCGTTCGACGTGGCGGAGGTGGAGGAGGTGTTCAGCAAGGGCGCCTACGCCGCCGCGTACAGCGGTTTCGAGGGCCTGTCGAGCGACGGGGTCCCGCTGGCCGAGTGGCTCGGGCAGCGCGGGGTGCACGAGGTGGACGTGGTCGGGATCGCCACGGACCACTGCGTGCGCGCGACGGCGCTCGACGCGGTCAAGCACGGGCTGGCGGTGCGGGTGCTGCTGGACCTGACGGCCGGCGTGGCCCCGACGACCACGGAGGTGGCGCTGGCGGAGCTGAAGGACGCGGGCGCCACCCTCCGGGGGGCGCCCGTTCTGGGGTGACCGGGATCACCATTGATCACGAGGCGTATGCGGTAGGCAACGCTGCGTTCATGTGATATTCAAGAGGACGAACCCCCTCCGGAGCCGTAGTAATACGGAGAGTCACAAACTCCTTTTCGCGGGAGGTAGATTCATGCTGGCCATCTCCCTGGGTGCGGCCTGGCTCGTCCTCGGTCCTCTCTGCCTGTGGCTGCTCGTCCGGGGGAGCGCCGGCGAGCGGGTGGCCGCGGTCGTCACGCTGGTGCTGCTGGAAGGCGGGACGATCGCGATGGGCGCCGAAGAGCGGCCCGCCCCCGCCCCTCCGGCGATCGTGGCCAACCTCGTGGCCTCCTGCCAGGAGCGCGTCCCGGTCCCCCATTCGGCGAAGGTGGCCCACGAGATCGTGCTGACCTGGGCGGCGGCGCCGCAGGAGTGCGGGGCGGCCGAGGTCGTGGTCCGGGCCGAGGGGCGCAGACTGCGTCTATGGCTGTACGAGGGGCCCAACGTCGGCAGCCACCCGGCCGCGCTCACGGGCCACCACCAGCGCGTGTTCACGCTGCCGGTGCGCGTCGAGAGCGGCCGGGCCGCGCTGAAGCTTCCCCTGCGGGAGAAGCCGGATTACGTCCTGACCGATGGCCGCACCGGGCGGCGCATCCCCCAGACGTAGTCAGGGCTTGGCCACGGCGAGCCGCAGCGCGTCGTCGAGCCGGGCGAAGACCTCGAACGCGTGCCGCAGCCCGGTGATCGACAGCACCCTGGCCATGACCCCCTGAACCCCACCGAGCAGCAGCCGGGTCCCTCTGGACTCGCACTGCTGCATGACGCCGACGAGCTCGTTCATCCCCATGGAGTCGCAGAACGAGAGCTCGCCCAGGTCCAGGATCAGGAAGGGCTTGGGAGGAAGGGCCCAGACGGGTTCGAGGTGCTCGCGCAGCACCTGCAGGACGTTGACGTCGAGCTCGCCCTCGAGCTTGAGGATGACGGCGTTTCGCGAGAGGCCGGAAGTCACGGTCAGCATCGGCTTTCTGGTGACCTCAGACGACATGGGCAAAGTCCTTCTGCGTATCCCGAGACAAGCCAAGAGTGGTTGTTGCCTCTTCCGTCGAGTTTCTAACAGATGAGCGCCGCTCTGTGGCCAAACGCACAGAGTCACCCATCGTCACACGCGACCGGCACGCGCGCAGCGCCGGGGGGCGAAGCGCCGCGCGCGACGGCTCCCTCAGGCTGTCCCGAAGGTGATCACGTAGGCGGCGAGCAGCACGGACAGGACGATCACCAGGACGCCCGTGCCACTGATCACCATGACGACGTTCGCCCGCTTCACCATCCAGCGGATGGCCGCCGCTGCCAGTGTGATCAAGGTCGTCAGAAGGAAGAGGGTCAAGGCTCTGGTATCGGTTGATGTTGGTATTGCCACCGAGAGGTGGAGGACTAGTGTGGTCATGAAGGTTTTCCCTGGTGCGGAGACGCGCTCTGACAGAAACCTCGCTCGCGGGCACCTCCGCCGATGATTGGGCTCGTCGCGGGGGTGTTCCGCTGTCTTTCTGCTTGGGGATGCCGCTCCTGCCGGGTGTGGCTCATCGGACCCTCGCCACGAACCACCTCCACCCATATTCAGCTAACTTCAGTGAATCTTCTCCAATTAGAGGTTTACCCCGACTGAACCGCCCTATTCGTACACGGCGGTGACAGCTGAATGGTTAGACTGATGGCTCTTGTGCTCACCCGTTTGTGCACGTTGGCTGTTCTGTTAGGCCTTAGCTGCGGATTCTTCATCGATTCCGCCGCCAGGTTGATGTTCACTAGAGATTACTGAAGTTCACACCAATGGGGCTGGCATGAGCGGCGTCAATTCCGCGCTGGCGCGCCGACTGCGCGAGCTGCGCGAAAGCCACTGGCCTGACCGGCGCGTCACCCAGGCACAGCTGCGCGAGGCGTTCCAGGTCAGCGTCGCGCTGATCTCGTCGTGGGAGTCGGCTCATGCGAGCAAGATCCCGCCCTTACACCGGCTGGAGAAGTACGCCGCATTCTTCGCGACCAAGCGATCGATCTCCAACGGGACGGCACGCGTGCTCCCCGTGTCCGACCTGACGGCGGGCGAGCTCGAGGACCACCGCCACCTGCTCGCCGAGCTGGACCGGCTGCGCCAGGCCGCGCTGAAGTCCCAGGCGTCGGGTGAGAACGCCGAGCCGGCGGCGCGGGACGCGCTCCAGGCCGGCCCCTGGCACTTCCGGGACGGGGAGCCGATCACGGTCATCTGCTCGCAGGTCCCGGAGGAGGACCGGACCAAGATCCCGTACGCGGACCCGTCGAGCCCCGACTACATCGAGCTGTACAAGTACTCCGATCTCGACTCCCTCTTCGAGCTGTGGGGCCATCTCCGGGCCGCGAATCCGCGCAGCCCGGTGAAGCTGGTCTCCACCGAGGATCTGCGTTCCGACGACCTGACGACGCACGTGGTGCTCCTGGGCGGCGTCGACTACAACGCGGTGACCGGGGCGGTGCTCGCGCAAGCAGAACTCCCGGTGCGGCAGGTGCCCGACTGGGAGGGGGAAAAGGGTCCGTATTTCGAGGTCATCGAGGGGGGCGACACGCGCCGGCACTACACCGTCACCGCCGGGTCCGGAGATAATCTGCAACTCCTTGAGGACGTCGGGTTCTTCTACCGCGGCGTCAATCCCGACAATGTCGAGCGCACGTTGACCATTTGCAATGGGATGTACGGCAGAGGCGTCTACGGTGCGGTGCGGGCCCTGACCGACGAGCGATTCCGCGACCGCAACGCCGTCTATCTGCGGGCACGTTTCGGCACCGCCGCGGCCTACAGCATTCTCACGCGCGTCAGGATCAGGGACCGCGTGGTCGTCACTCCTGATTGGACCCTGAACACGTTCCGGCTGCATGAGTGGTCGGAGCCCTCTCGTGGGGACTGAGGTCGGATCGGAGCATCACCACGGCTCCCACCGGGATCTGATCGAGGTCTACCCGCGAGTCGCGAAGTCCGGCCGCGTCGACGCCATCGTCGTGCCGACCATCAGGCATCCGGTCTGGCTGAGCCACGCGATCCGGCTGGCGATCGCCCTGGACTGCCCCCTCGTGACCCTGCACAGCAAGTGGAGCAAACCGGACCTCCTCCTGATGCCGGCCGGCCTGCAGTTCATCTCCGTGGACATCGACAACGTGGCCCGGCTCAACCTGCCGGACTTCGCGACCACGGCCCTGCTGAAGGGCACGCCGTTCACCCGCGCGACCGACCTCAGCGCCAAGCGGAACACGGGGCTGCTGCTGGCCCGCCTGATGGGCTGGCGGCGCATCGTCTTCCTGGACGACGACATCGAGGTCGGCGGGCACGAGGAGGTCGCGCACGCGGCCGCCCTGCTCGACTCGTACGACGCCGTGGGCATGCACATCGGCGGCTACCCGGACAACTCGGTGGTGTGCCACGCCCACCGGCTGACCGGCGGGCATCAGGAGTCGTTCGTGGGCGGCGGCGCCCTGGCCGTCGAGACGACCCGCGGCCCCTCGTTCTTCCCGAACATCTACAACGAGGACTGGTTCTACCTGCTGGGCGAGAAGTCGGTGCGCCCGCTCGCGGTCACGGGGATGGTCAAGCAGCGCCCGTACGACCCTTTCGACCGCCCCATGCGCGCGCGGGACCAGGAGCTCGGCGACGTGCTGGCCGAGGGCGTCTACTGGCTGCTCGACGGGGGCGAGGGCACGGGCTGGCAGGCCGCCGCCGATCCGGCGTACTGGGTCGGCGCCCTCGCCAGGCGCGGCGACTTCGTCAAGGACGTGCTGCGCCGCGTCAGGGAGCTCCCGCCGGACGCGACGACGAGCCGCCGGGCCATGGAGGAGTCCCTGCTGGCCGCGCTGGGCCGCCTCAACCGCATCACGCCGCAGTTCTGCGTCAACTACCTGGAGGCGTGGGCGGCGGACCGCGACCAGTGGGCCGATCACTTCGCCAGGATCCCGCAACTCGGGCCGAGCGTGGCCGATGCCATGAAATGGCTGGTCAGACCTGGTGCACCACTATTGCGCCAGTGGACCTCATTTGATTCATAAGTGGGCGAACCGGGAATCTGTCGTCCGTGGGGCCACGTGATATCCGTCAGGCCGTCCATACGGACCTCCCTGCGATGGTCGACTCGCTCGGGCAGGAGGGCTACTTCACCGACCGGCTCGCCAGGCAGGACTCCGGTCACGGGGCCCTGCTCGTCGCCTGGGAGCGCGGGGTGGCGGTCGGCGACGTCTACATGTGGCTGGGGCCCGCGGAGGAGCCCGAGCTGCGTACCCACTTACCGGGCGTGGCGCTGCTCACGCACCTGGAGGTCGTGCCCTGGATGCGCAACCGGGGCATCGGCACCGCGCTGCTCTGGGCCGCCGAGGAACGGCTCCTGGCCGACGGCCACGACCAGGTCGCCCTCGGCGTGGGCCTGGACAACCCCGACGCCCTGAGGTTGTACCAGCGCCGCGGCTACGCCGAATGGCCGCACGGCGAGGTGGCGACCACCGACGTCGTCTACCACCCGAACGGCGGGCTCGAGCTCCGGCCCGAGCTGTGCCGCATCCTCGTCAGAAAGCTCGGCTGAGCGCGCCGGCTAGCCCCGTTTTCCGCATGTGAGTGATCTTCAGCGGAGGTCTCGTGGATCGATGTCGAGGAGGTCCAGGAGATCGAGTTGGAGATCGGTGG